>JBEGMZ010000266.1:0-5646 GCA_041182745.1 Acidobacteriota bacterium | reverse complement strand
GAATCGACCAGGATTCTGCTCAACTCGACGTCGGATGCCCACCCGAGGGGGCTCGGCAACTCATCTGGTGTGCTCGGACGCTACCTCGTCGACCATTTTGGCGGCACTGGAGCCTCCGGATACCTTCCGATGCTCGCCGGCCGTGACACGGTCAACGAGGACGGCAAGTCCTCGGGCATCTTCGTTCCACGCTTTCGTAATCTGGACGAGCGAACAAAACATCCCAAGTTTCTGCGCGGGTACGGCTTTGAGGGTGGAGCTTCGATCGGCAGCTTCCCGGGTAATGCCCGCCGGACACCAGGCTTTGGGAAGGAGTTCAAGAAGACGGTCCGCCGCTGGTATGTCGCTCCGGTCAGCCTCACCACTCGCGCCAATATGCTTTCACGTTTTGAGAACTACGTCGAGATCGATCCAAATGGGGTAGTCGATGCGTGGGGGATCCCGGTGCTGAGGATCCACATCCAGCACTCAGAGAATGAGCGGGAGATGGCGCGCGACGCGGCAGAGAGCGCAACCGATATTCTGAAGAAGGCCGGGGCGGTCGAGATCCGCACCCAGAACGTCATGACGGCTCCGGGGCGGATTATCCACGAGCTGGGCACGGCGCGGATGGGCAACGATCCAACGACCTCGGTGCTCAACAAGTACAACCAGTCGCACGACGTGAAGAATGTCTTTGTGACCGATGGCGCGGCTTTTGTTGGCGCGGCCAACCAGAATCCGACGCTGACGATACTTGCCCTTACCATTCGGGCCTGCGAATATCTGACCGATGAGATGAAACGGGGGAATATCTGATGTCCACACAATCAAAGCCGGTCTCCCGCCTCAAGTTGCACACGATCAATGTCACGCCGTCCGGAAGGGAGATGATCGGCCATATCGAATCCGGCAAATCGGTCTGGCAGTTCAACTTTCTCCCGACCCTCGCCAAGGTCGTCGACTGGCGGATTGTCCTGACCGGCAGAGTGACGATCACCCCACCGGTCGGACGACCGAAGACGATCGATGATGTGACAGCACGGCTGCTCGCAACCCAGGGAAGCACCACGCTCGCTCCGGAACCTCCGGCCGGGATCGATCGCGCCCTGGTTGCACCGCCCGAAGTCAGTCTCTCCGGACTGCCGCTGACGGAGTACTCCGGCAATGACGGGTCGATCGCCGTGATGTTTCTGAAGCTCTCACCGCTGAATAGCAGTCTCGCCGGCATACCTTACGATATGGGCAGCGTCCAGCTCAACGCCCGTCTCTGGGCCAACTCGACGCTTGAGCGGGATCTGCTGTGGCTCTATTCCGCGCTGCTGATGGCGACGCAGGGGCCACAAGCCGATGGAAAGTGGGCGGACGGGCTGCTGGCTGAGATCAACAAGCGGCTGACAAAGTAGCGGTTTACTCCTGTGCGGCTCAATGAGAGCCGCCAGACTGGTTGGGGGAGGAAGGAAGCGTGGTCACACGATTCCCGCCTCCCCTTTTCTCATCTTCTAATGCCAAGTTCTGACGATACGGCAGAGCTAAAGTATTCCAAACTTGTCGAATGCGTCACTAGCGCTCATTCCGCCTTCGATCGCCACCCGAACCAGCTTTTCACCACGCGCCTTCTCGACCGCCTGACTGATGGCAGCAGTGACTGCCGCCGCCGGAACGACCAGCACCCCCTCCAGATCGCCGACCAGCAGATCACCCGGCGCGATCCGGACGCCTCCAATCTCAACCGGGCAGCGAAAATCGATCACCTTACCGCGCGCTCCCTGATCCTGGGCATATCGCCCGATGGCAAAGGTTGGAAAACCGAGCCGCCTGATCCCCTGAATATCGCGGGCATAGCCATCAAGAACCGCCCCGGCCGCGCCAAGATGACGGGCGCGGGTACTCATCAGCTCTCCCCAGAGAGCGTAACGGGGACTGCCGCCCGTACAGAGATAGACCTCACCGGCCTGGAGATCGTCAAGAGCGCGCAGCATCAGGCCGAATGGCCGGGCCATGACCGGGTTGCCCGAGGTGACCGCCTGCTCACGGCTCGAATCCGGCCAGACATCAGCGCAGACGACCGGCATCGCCCGCCCGACAACAACCATCTCCTCCGACAGCGGCTGAATCGATGGCGGCAGAAACTGGCGCTGCAAACCCATCCGGTCCAGCGCATCACCAATGACCGCCGTAAAGAGCTCCCTGCGGATAAGCTCGTACAGCTCCTCCTCCGTCTTCCAGTATGACACGGCGTGATCCCCCCCTAACCTGTCTTAGAAATCATCCGAAAACCGCTGACAAGGCCAGCTTGAACGATACGTTGCCACTTCACGGGAGAACTCAGCTGGCTGGCAATCACCGCTGGCCCAGGAATGGAACCTTGTTTCCAGGAGATTGCTCACACGAAGCCGCAACGACTTGAGCCCCCTTCAAACCTTTGTTGAAGCGACATTCCTCTCGTCTCGCCGCAGGTTTCTGGATAGCCCCTGGCAACTCGACCGACTGACCCAATTCACGCCAAGGATAAGCCCTGGTCCTGGCAATGGCCAGTCGATCTGCACTCGACCCGCAGAAAGTGCGACCCACTCGTCTTCGATTGTACCCTGCTCTGCACCAGGATAGTCCGAATCACCGCTCGGTCAAGTTGGCCCAGGCGAACTGATCACCCGTCAGGGCCGTTGGCCAGAGTTGATTCCCGGGGCGTCATGACGAAAGTTACCGACGACCTCTGTCACGCGAAGCGGACGATCATAGATCCGCAATGCCGCAATCTGACCCCACAACGCCGGGGCGAGCGTGGTCTGACGCAGGCCATTCACATCCAACAGCGCAGGATCAAACCGCCCCCAGCCGTACTGCCGCGCCGCCCCCCCATCGTTCAGGACTCCATCGACGACAAAGATAATCATTTTTGGTCCGCCATCAACGATCACTGCCACGTGCTGCCAGGCATTAACCCTGAGCGAACCGGGATGGGTTCCAGGATCGCTCTCCCACGTCGAGGTTCGCTCCCCATCGCTGAGCGTCAGTCGCAGCGTAAACCGATCGGAGAACGTCAACGCTACCCCCTTGCCACCGCCATCGCGGGCGTCAAAGATCACCTGCCCCGGTGAGAGCTCCTTCATCCTGACCCAGGTTTCGATCGTGAAGCCGCTTCCGCTATTGAGCGCCGGCAGGCGTGGCATCTCAAATTTCGCACCGGCTCCGGTCTCATCCCTCCGGAGTTGCAGTACCCGACCCTCCCCGGCCGGCTCCTTCTGCTCTGCCTGCCGCCAGAGGCCTTCGAGCAACGAGGCGTCAAGCTCGTGCGTGCGGGCGATGCTCTTCTGTGTTTCGGTAATGTAGTATCTCCCACCATCTTCGATCAGATCCGGATAACTCATCCGTACTTTCGGGTCGTCATCGTACAGCAAGATCTCTGGCTCTGACCATTCGATCCGCCCGTTGCGCTCGACACCGCCAGCGATCCAGACCGGATTGCGGCTCTGATAATAACTGCCTCTGCCCCATTCATCCGTATGCACCTGTT
This sequence comes from Acidobacteriota bacterium, assembly GCA_041182745.1. Lineage (GTDB taxonomy): Bacteria > Acidobacteriota > Blastocatellia > RBC074 > RBC074 > CAIOZW01. The sequence continues at coordinate 2,150 of JBEGMZ010000266.1, read as the reverse complement.
CGCCACCGTGATTGTGAAACCAGAGTAGATATTTGCCGTTACTCACTTTCCAGACCGGAGCGTAGGCCCGTGGATGTTTGATCGGGCGGCCATTGGCATACGTGGCATATGCCGGCGCGGTCCACGTCCGCCCATCATCGCGGCTGTAGGTATGACAAAGGTAGCCATCAATGGTGCGATAGGTCGCATAGAGCGAACCATCGTTCATACTGACCAGATTGATCTCCTCCGCAATCGGGCCTTTGGGCGCCCGCAGGCCTTCATCACTTTCAGGCAGAATCTTCCAGCGGAGCCGTCGCGGATCACGCTCGGTCTGGATATTCTCGCCACGCATAAAATGGCCCTGCGAGCGCACCAGCACCCCGGGCCACCCCCAGCGCGTGACGCGATTCCATCCCCAGTAGACTGCGCCTTTATGGACGATCGGCTTGCTCACCCCCCAGAAGAAGAGCGCCTCCCCGCGGAAATTGTTGTCTCGATCGGCCGCAGTCACGTGCAGCGGAATCTCATACCGATCCTTCGACCAGGTCCGCCCGTGGTCGTCAGAGTAACGGTAGGCGTACACACCAAGCGTGTCGACGCGTCTGCCAAAGCTGGCTGCATTCGGCACTTCACGAATATTGGCCTTGTTGTACGTATAAAATGCGTAGATGCGGCCGTAAGCAGTCTTGAACGGGACGACCCACGAAGCCTCAAAACCAGTCGCCGGTTCAATGTCGATCGGCGCCGACCAGGTGCGACCTTTGTCACGACTGATGACGGCGATGATGTGCTGGCCGCCCTCGCCTTCCACCCCCGACCCGGTCGTCATCACACACAGCCAGGCGCCATCGTTGGTGATGACCACGTAGGGCTGATCGCTGTAGCCCTCATCGGGAATGACCGACCCCATTTTGATGTTGCGCGGGTCTCCCGGCGGATTTGAACCGGGTGATTGTGCATTGAGCGACAGACAGAGTAGCGGCAGCAGCAGAGCAAGGCAGATGACAGACGCGAATCGAGGCATAGTTTATCTCCTGACAGCAAACCTTAATCAGATGTAATAAGCGCGGTCAGACGGTGGTCGACGTAGTCCGGGATGCTGTCCCAGCACCTCTTCATCGACATCGAAACCGAGACCCGGGCGATCTGGCAGCACAAAGTGACCTTCTTCAATCGGCAGCGGATGTGAGAGACACTGATCGCGCCACGGAACATCTTTCAGCATAAATTCCTGCCGAAAGAAGTTGGGTACCGTCGCCATGACGTGCGCCGAAGCAATGGTCGAAAACGGCCCGTTTGGATTGTGTGGCGCGATAGGAACGTTGTAGCACTCAGCAAGATTGGCCATCTTGCGAAGTTCGCTGATACCACCACAGCGCGTAATGTCGGGCATGATGAAATCGGTCGCCTGTCGGTCCAGAATGGCCCGTGCCATAAAACGCGAGTGCAGCCGTTCCCCAACACAGACCGGCAGCGGGATCTGGCGCCGGATGTCAGCGATCGAATCAGGAAATTCCGGCAACGCGGGCTCTTCATACCACATACAGTTGAATCGCAGGCTCGCCAGTCGCCGGGCCATTTCGACCGCAGTTGGAGCATTCAAAAATGCGTGTGTCTCGATGGCAATCGGAACGTCCGGCCCGACCGCCTCAGCGACCGCCCTCACCAGATCGAGGGCGAGCCGCTTCTGCTCTTCAGTCAGGCTGCCATTGGCACTGAGATCCTCGCCATACCAGTAATGAACGTGGGCAAACGGGTCGAACTTGAGCGCGGTGAATCCCCGGGCGACAGCCTCCCGCGCCTGCCGCGCATAATCATCTGCCGTGTGCCCGCCTTCGATAAACCAGTAGTTGGCATAGAGCTGAATGCGCTTGCGGTAAGCGCCGCCCAGCAGTTCATAAACCGGGACTCCCAGCGCCTTGCCTTTTATGTCCCAGAGCGCAATGTCGACCCCACTGATCGCTGAAAGCAACGGGCCGGCTTGACCAAGCCAGCTCATATCGCGATAAATTTTTGTCCAGATGAAATCGATCTCTCGCGCATCCATCCCAATGATAAACTGGCCGATGTGCTGACACGCCGCCTCGATCAGCGGCGATCCTGGCCAGTTGGTGGCTTCACCCCAGCGTGCAGACCCGCGTCGGTCTCTATCTTCAGCAGCGTCCAGT
>JBEGMZ010000265.1:0-6511 GCA_041182745.1 Acidobacteriota bacterium | reverse complement strand
CCTTTGAGTAGTAGCCGATCAGATCGATCGAGACGATCGCGACCCGGGTCGCTCCCTGCTCGACGACGATCGTCCGCGCCCAGAGATCATCGTGACGTCCGGTCGCCAGCCGCTTGTTGCCAAACCCGGCGAGATAGATTCCATCGTACTTGTTGAGCGAACTCCGATCGATCGCCGTGTTCCCCGGGTCATCGACGTACGGCTCTCCACTGCTCCAGACACCATCTCCATTGAGATCGGTGAACTCTTCGCCCCAGACCCCGGTCGAGGTGATCGTTCCATCCCAGTCCGCGTGCGGGCCAAACGGCGTGATCGCCACTGCCGCCGACCCGACCCTGAGCGCAGGTCGTGGCGCCGCGCTTCCCTTCTCCGACGGCTGGACTGCCCCCCACCCGCTCAGGACTGCCACGATCGTCAGCAGACACAGTCTTCGCATTGAACCCCTCCTTCGATCAAAATCGGAACAGGCAACGCTGGGACACTGCGTGATGGAAGCGGCCCGAATCAGGGTCGCTTTTCAATCCTGCCTGCTCCGATGTCGGCTGTTTCTATTAAGACATCGCCATTTACATCGTCCTCAAAACCCGCCTTGAAACCTCCAGCACGTGGTCAATCTCATCCTCGGTATGGGCGGCGCTGATGTACCACAGGCCGCGGCCGATTATTCTGATCCGCTCGTCGTGCATCGCTGAGATGAATCTGCCGAGCCGCGCCTTGTCAGTTCGCAGGGTGTCACGGTAATCCCTGATGCTCTCCAGATCGGTGAAACAGAGGTTGAACATCGGCCCCGGTCCCTGCACCAGCAGCGGCAGGCCGTTTTCGGTCGCGGCCTCTCGGAGCCCTTGCATCAGTCTGTTTCCAAGCCGGAACATTCTCTCATATGGATCTTCCTGCTCAAGCACCTCTATCGTCGCCAACGCCGCCGCGACGGTCGGACAACTCGAGTTCATTGTTCCAGCATGAATGACCTTCGCCTCTTCGATCAAACCCATCCACTCCCGCTTTCCGACAATGGCACTGATCGGATATCCACTGCCAATGGCCTTCGCAAAGACCGACAAGTCCGGGGTGATACCAAAATATTGCTGCGCTCCGCCGATACTCATCCTGAAACCGGTGATCACCTCGTCAAAGATGAGCGCGATCCCGTACTGATCACACAGACTTCGTAATCCGCCCAGAAACCCCTCTGCGGGCATGATGCAGCCATTGTTGCACATTATCGGCTCGGTAATGATCGCGGCGACCTCATCGTGTCGTTTGGCGAGGGTCTGAGCTACCAGCTCCAGATCATTCCAGGGCAGGATGATGAACTCATCCCTCGAATGGTCAGGTATCCCCGACGACCACGGATAGACGTGCGGGTCTTCCCGGCTGCCAAGCGCCTCGACCGATGGCGTCGAGATTCCCCACGCAACGTTGTCAAGCCATCCGTGATAGTGCCCCTCAAAGCGGAGAAATTTCGGCCTTCCCGTCCTCGCTCTTGCCACCCTCAAGGCCGTCTGAACCGCCTCAGACCCATCGAGACAGAAACGCATCAGCTCCGCCGAGGGTATCAGCCGGTTGAGCTTTTCCGCCAGCTCTACCTCCCTGATGTGCTGCCCCGCATAGAGCTGTCCAAGCTCGGAATACTCACCGACCAGCTTCAGCACGCGCGGATCAGAATGGCCAAGTATCAATGGCCCCTGGCTGAGGGTAAAGTCAAGGTAGTCGTTTCCATCGACATCGAAAAGGTGGCTCCCCAGGCCGTGAGTGTAGAAAATGGCGTGCGGATGGTTGTACTTCCTGAATTCTGATGAGACTCCACCGGCAAGTACCCTTCTCGCCCTCTCAAGCAGCTCGGCTGATCTGGAATAGTCGATGTTGGTCATATTCAACTGCCAATTCTTCCGGTATTGACCGGTGCAAGATGCGGCCTGACCATTTGAGCTGATTATCGCTCAAACGGAAAGAGCGGCCGGCGTCGGTGTCGATATTGAAAACGGGTCATATCAGCCTGGGTCACGCCCGGAGTATCGACCTGAATGATGGTCGGACAGACCGGAGCGTAGGCGGCAATCGGAGCGTTTACCCCTTTGGCCACGATGGCATCAAAGCCGGACGGATCGACCCCCTGAGATATCAGTTGCTGCAGGCTGAAGGGCATTACCCTCCGCGAAGTGAGCATAATTACGCTACCCTGGTCAGTTTCAACCACGGCTGTTCGGCCCATGTTAAACCTGATCTGTCCGCCATGGCGTGGACTATCCTCCCGGAACTCACCGTCTGAGACGTGGAGGAGTTGAACCTCGACCCGGCAGCTTGCAGCTCCATCGCGACCGGTGCCGGTCAATGTCAGCTCAAAGGACCGACCAGGTTGAAAGCTTTCAGCGACTCGAACCGCCGCTGGATCATAAACGCAGACAAAATACCGGTGCCTTTTACTCTCCTCAAAGGCCTCGAGAATTGTGAGGTTGTTGGCCGGCCCACCTCCGCCAACGTTGTCGCCCATATCGAGCAGCAGGACCGGCTTTTGACTTGAATCGATCAGACTCAAAGCGGTCGAAATATTGTTCTTAACGCCGACAAAACTTTCACGCTGGTTGAGAATATGGGCCGCCAGTCTTTCCGCCGTTTCGAGCGCCTGCGCCCGGTCACCATCGGCGATGACGATGATCGAAGTTCCCATCTCTTCAACGTCGGCATATGGAAATCCGAGCTGGATACTGAGGGAGAGGATCCCGGGTTCGCGGCGCAGTTGATTGGCGTAGCTCTGAAGGCTGAAGCAGGGCTCACTGGCCGTCGACTGCTGCTCAATACTGACCGCAAGCGGCAACCTCACCAGCTCCTGAACCGGATTGATCCGGCCCCGTAAAAAGTCGAGCAGCAGAGTGGCAGCTTCGATCCCCCGCTGTCTCATATCGACGTGCGGGTTCTCACGATAGGCGACAAGCGCGTTGGTCGAGGAGACCATAAGCTGGCTGACATTGGCGTGGAGATCGAGGGTTCCAAATATCGGAACCGAATCACCGACCCTTCGTCTGACCTCGCTCAACCAGTGTCCGTCCATATCAGGAAATTCCGTCGACACACCGGCGCCGTGTGGAATGACAAGGCAGGCATCGACCGGCAGCACCGCTTCAAGTCCCTCCAGCAGGCTGCTGAGCAGCCAGCGGTAGGTGTCTCCCGTGAGCGCCCCGCCGGGCGTCGCCGTGGCGAAAAGCACCGGGAGAACCTCCACCCCTTCCCGGTCCATCACCTCAAGCATCCCTCCGATCTCATGGTGAGCATTCTGAAACTCGGCCCTGATCGCTTCGCCGGTCAGATAGCCGCCCGTTCCGAAGTCGGCACTGGTTGTCGGCTCCGGAACAAAGGTGTTCGATTCGTGATAGATGCCCATCAGGGCGACTCTGAATGACATGTGATCAAACCTGTTGAAGATGGAGGATGATTCACAAACCAGCCGCCTCCACAACGCTCTCTGTCTCCTCCGGCGGTCGGTGGCTGTTCCAGTATGAGGCGAGGATCGATGATGAAAAACCCATAATCGGGCCGCAGACTGCGGTGGCGAGGCCGACGGTGGCGATCTTTCCCATGACCCTGGCAATCCCCGAGACCAGTCCGGCATTCTGGGTTCCGGTCGTGATCGATATCGTTCGGCAATCAACCTCCGACAGCCTGAATAGTCGTGCCAGCCAGTAACCAAGAATGAAGCCAAGGATTATCAGCAGGAAGACCACGCCGATCAGCTCAAGTCCGATGTTAAGGATACTATCCCTGCCGGCGGCGATAATGATGGCAACAATGAAGGCTACCCCAACCATCGAGACCAGCGGCATCGAATCGTCGAGCCACCTCGCTCTGCCGTGCAGGAACCGGTTGAAGACCAGCCCGGCGCCGATCGGGATAAAGACCATTTTGACGATGCCCCACATCATCTCCAGAACCGCAATCTCGATGAATCCGCCGGCCAGCAGTCTCATCAGCAGGGGGATGAGAAATGGTGCCAGCAGGGTCGTGATCGACGTGATGGTGATGGCAAGCGCGACATTGGCCCTTGCGAGATAGCACATGACGCTTGCCGTGACCGAGGTTGGGGCGCATCCGAGAAGAATGATGCCGGCGGAGACCTCGGCGGGAAAGTTGGTGACCCGGGCGAGCGTAAAACCGAGCAGCGGCATGATTGTGTACTGAGCGATCACCCCGACAATGACGGCCCGCGGTGACCGCGCGAGGGCGACAAAATCCTTCACCCCCATCGAACACCCCATCCCGAACATGATCACCTGGATCAGTGGAGTGATCAGACTGGCGAACTCAAAGCCATCATACTCTCGGAAATACTGTGGATAGTAGAGGGCGGTCGCGACAACCGACAGAATGATGGTCGTAAAGGTGAGCCCCTTCAGAGCTGGAACGGCTCTGAGGCTGACGGCGAGGGAGAGCAGAAAGACGATAACGAAGGGGCCAGCCGCCGCCAGCTGCCCGGTCGAACCGAGCCAGAGGGAGATCGACAGGCAGGCGATCCAAGTGGTCACCAGAAGACGGGTTATCAGGCTCTTGTTCATCAAACCAGATTAGTGATCGTCAGACGGACGCTCGGAGCAGCTCTTCCCTGACACGCGCCGCAACAACCTTCTCCTGACCGGGCTTCAACTGCCAGACTGAGAGTTCGATCCCTCCCTTGTTGGTTCCCATCGTCCCCCCCAGCATGACCTCGATCCCCGGGTTTCCACTCCACAACCGTTCCTTCAGCTCGTTTCCGGTCAGTTTGATCCGGCTCTCATCCCAGGTCAGATGGAGCGTCGGGGTGTGGTTGGCGATCTCCGGCACGAAGACCTCGGGTCGGGTGCCCTTAACCCCCCTGACAGTCCTGACGATCAGCTCCATACTCGCCTCCCACTCCTTCCACTCCTTATCGTGGTCGGCCTTGAGATGTCGCTCCAGCGCCACATACATCGCAAGGATCTCTTCCTTGTTGACCTTATGTCCACGGCAGATCCCGCTGTTGGGCGGAGCGTTCAGACGCGACGCCGCGATCAGATCCTTCCGCCCCATCAAAATACCGGTACTCTGCGGGCCTCTCATCGCCTTCCCACCTGAGATGGCCACCAGATCAAACCCCATATCATTGAACTTCCAGAGATTGTCAACCGGGTTTGCATCCGAGGCGATATCGATCATGGTCGGGATCTTATGCTTCCTGCCGAGCGCAACCCATTGCTGATAGTTCAACCTTCCCTTGCTCAGCTCCCGGTTCAAAAACCAGAGCATGGCCGTCTTTTCGTTGATGGCGGATTCGATCTCGGCTGGTGTTTCGGCGAGAACAATCCTCGCTCCGGTATTGGCCAGCGCCTGATGGTAGCCGGTGGCGTGAGATTTCTGGATAATGACCTCGGACTTCATACCATCGACGTTTGGAAGCTGCATGACCTTGTTGCGGTCCATCCCGGTCATGACTCCGGCCAGCCCCTGAACCAGTGCCGACCAGCAACCAGCGGTGACGGTCGCCGCCTCGGCATGGCAGAGCTCGGCGATCCGGGCGCCGACCTTGTCCTGCACATCGTTCAACAGGACAAACTCCTCCGCTCCCTTCGCGATCGCCTGCGTCACTTCAGGTGGCATAAGCGAGGCTGTCAGCGAGGTACAGACGCAGGCGGCATTGATGAAGGTCTTGAGGCCCAACTCCCGGATCAGGTCGCGCTCCGGAGCCATCGCTGCCTCCGCAACAGACGAGTTCGGCTGGGCCGACAGACCGCGACTGGTCAATCCACCGACCAGCGGGGTAGCAGAGAGGAACCTGATGATCTCGCGACGATTCATAGCATTAACTCCTGGTTTCGTGTCTGTGGTCAAGATCTCAGTTCTTAAGTTCGACTATCATCTCAATCTCAACCGGAATGTTTCTTGGCAATGATCCCAGGCCAACGGCGGAACGGGCGTGCCGCCCATTCTCACCAAATATCTCGACCATCAGGTCTGAAAATCCATTGATAACCTGCGAGTGTTTGTCAAATTCGGGTACCGCATTCACCATCCCAAGTACCTTGACAATTCGCTTCACCTTGTTGAGGTCACCCACCTCGGCCTTGAGTGACTCCAGCAGGCTGATCCCGGTCAGCCTCGCGGCATATTTTGCTTCGTCAAGATTGAACTCACGGCCAACCTTGCCGGTCAGGTAGGTTCCGTCCTCCTTCAGTGGGCCCTGCCCCGAGAGAAAGACCAGATTTCCCACTCTGACCGCCCCGATAAAGTTTGCCGAGGGTGGTGGCGGTGTTTTCAACTTTATTCCCAGCTCGCGAACTCTCTTTTCAGGGTCACCAGCCGGGGTCTGGGCGGAGGCCGAACGGTTCAGGGCAATCACCGCCAACGATATGAGAATGATATAAGCAATCTGTTTTTTCATATTATTCGAGTTATTCGAGCTCGTGGAAACAATTTTCCGGCCTTGCGATCAGCCCGGGTCTCCAGACATTGAGACCGCAGACTGCAGGAACCGGTGCTGCTCCCCTCGCGGAGGCGCCGCCACGTG
>JBEGMZ010000264.1:0-3061 GCA_041182745.1 Acidobacteriota bacterium | reverse complement strand
GCTTCTATGTTAGTGGTCATCCGCTGGCCGAATTTGCCGGGACGATCAGTCGACTGACCCGTTTTGACTCCGGGAATATCGGTGAGGGAACCCACGGCGACGAGGTCTCGCTGGGTGGGATGGTCGTCGATCTAAACCTGAAAACGACCAAGAAGGGAGATCGCTTCGCCCTCTTTCGGCTTGAAGATCAGCTTGGGGCCGTCAAGATCGTCTGCTGGCCGGATGTCTACTCCCGCCACCGTGAGCTGATCGACGAGGACCGGGTGCTGCTGGTCTCGGGCCGGCTTGAATTGAGTGACGACGGCGCGGCGTCGGTGATCGCGCAGATGGTTCAGCCGCTCGAGACGGCCCGTGCTCGCGCGACGCGCCTGATCGTAGTTCGTCTGGACGAGGAAACGGCCCGTCCCGCCAGCCTCCAGCGACTTGAGCAGCTGGTCTACTCCAATCCGGGACATACACCTCTGGTCCTGAATCTGACAACCTCCGCCGGCCTCGATGTCCGCATCGAGCCCCACCGTGCGTGGCGTGTCAATGTCACCAGCCGGCTGGTGGAGGATCTTGAATCGATCGATCGTGACTGGAAGATCGATCTTGCTATTAATGACTGAGCCCTGCGGCTCTGTGACCGTGGCTGCCTGCCGGCATCGACCGTGAAAGTCGCTGGGTTGGCTGCCTGGAGGATGGTGTGGAAGAGATTAACGGTATCAACACAGGCGAGTCGACGCTGGCTCCGATCGACCGCGTTCAGCTGGCGCGGCACGAGAAGCGCCCCTATGCGCTCGACTTCATTGAGCGGATCTTTACCGATTTCCGGGAGATTCACGGTGACCGAAAGTTCAAGGACGATCCGGCTCTGATTACTGGATTCGCCTCCTTCCACGGCCGACCGGTGGCCATCATCGCCCAGCAGAAGGGGCGCGACGTCCGTGAACGTCAGCACCGCAACTTTGGTATGCCCAAGCCGGAAGGGTATCGCAAAGCGCTCCGGGTGATGAAACTGGCGGAGAAGTTCAATCGCCCAGTCATAACACTGATCGATACCCCCGGAGCCTATCCCGGGATCGACGCCGAGGAGCGCGGACAGGCGGAGGCTATCGCCGTCAATCTTCGCGAGATGGCCAGATTACGGGTTCCGATCGTTGTCACCATCACCGGTGAAGGTGGGTCGGGAGGAGCACTTGCGATCGGCCTTGGGGATGTGGTCAATATCTTTGAGAATGGTGTCTACTCGGTCATCTCTCCGGAGGGGTGCGCTGCCATTCTATGGAAGGACGCCTCCCGCTCTCCCCAGGCGGCCAAAAGCCTCCGCCTTACCGCGCCGGACCTCAAGGAGCTTGGCATCATCGACCACATCATTCCGGAACCAGGAGCTGGTGCGCACGAAGACTGGGATCGGGCCGCCGAAGGGCTCGATCAGGCGATCACCACGGCTCTTGACGGCATAGCCGGGCTGACGGTCGATCAGATGCTTGCTGCACGCTACCGCAAGTTCCGCCGTCTTGGTGAGTTTATTCCAAGCTGAAAGTCTATTCAGGGCTGAGGCTTTTGTGCGAAATCGGAACAGGCAACATTGGGGGAGACTCTACGCTGGAATCGGCGTGAATCAGGAACCTGTTACAATGGTGCCTGTTCCGATGACGGTTGTTTCTATTTAGTCGTCTGTGACGGGGCAGAGGATCTGCCCCGTCTTCTCACCTGCCGCGACCTGGTGCCGCCAGTACCGATTAGAACGGTATGTCGTCTTCTCCGGCACCGCCCTTGTTGAAGCTGCCGGAACCCGGTTCGTTGAAGGTTGTTGATCCACCACCACCTCCTCCACCATAGCCGACACCTCCGCCGCTCATCGAATCACCCTTTGAACCCAGCAGTTGGACGTCACTCGCCGTCACCTCCAGCGACAAACGTTTGTTTCCGTCCCGATCCGTAAACTCCTCAGTTCGCAGTCTTCCCTCGACGTAGACCTGCTTACCCCTCGTCAGGTACTGGGCCACCGCCTCGGCCTGTTTTCCCCAGAGCGAGACCCGGAACCAGGTAGTGATCTCCTGCTGCTCACCATTCCGGTCCTTCCGACGCTCGGATGTGGCAATGGTGAAGTTGCTGACGGCTGTACCCTGAGGGGTGTAGCGCATCTCCTGATCCCGGCCGAGGTGGCCGACGATTATTATCTTGTTGAACGATGCCATGCGGGTCTCCTTGATCGCACTTGTGTTGTTGAATGATGTTGACTGGTAATGACTCTTTCGATGTTTATCTCTAAATCAAAACTTGAATAATATCCGAACTCCCTGGAATCAGGTGGCTGATATCCCGTCTTCTCTATCAAATAACGGCGGAATTGTATACCGATTCCAATCTGGATTGGAATATTTTTTACGGAGGGGAGGCGCGTTATAACCGGACGGCAGAGAGGGAATGTCGAGAGTTGGGGAGGGGCAACTGTTGACAGAGCCATCAGCCCCTCGTCGCCTCGTGCGGGCCGACCGGTGGCAGTCGGCCCGTTGTCAGATGATCACACCCGGGAGATTGAAGAGCCTGGTAAGAGGCTTTTGGTTGACCTGAGCCATTTGATCGGTATTGACGGTGAAAGCTGCTCATTAAACTGTTCAGTGACTTGAATCGCTATGATTTTTGAAGGAGATTTTTTAAGGAGAAGGACCGATTTGCTACCTTACCAGCTGGTGAATCTTACACGGGAAGTAGTATATTCCCACCTGTAGAATTTATCTGCGATTGGAGCATTCCCCCGGTACGAGGTCCGGAGGCGACACGATCCCGATGATGGTCAGGTCGTGGATGGGTTGGGGAAGGGGAAAGTAAGAAGCAGTAGGGTGCGTGTTTAATGTTTTACTTTAACTTCCTTTTTCGCGAAACAGCTTTCACTTTACGCTCTATATGATTGATAAGTATAGAGTTATATGATGCGCAGGTCTGCGATTCAGATCGGACAGATCACCGCGTCACTAGCCACATCTCTTCGTTCGGCTTAACTCCCGGAGATGGCCCGAATCGCCGGAGTTGCTTCGACGTGACAGGCTTTGCCAGGGTATGCCCAGGGTATGCT
>JBEGMZ010000263.1:0-4701 GCA_041182745.1 Acidobacteriota bacterium | reverse complement strand
CATCGATTTCAGTATACCCGGGCATTGACCGTGAATCGAACGCAACTCTCGACTTCCGTCCGGGCTGCTGATGGCCGGAACCGGGCAATCGTTTTATGGATCGAGAGAGCTTCCAATTAGTGATCGCACGCGAAGGCGCGAAGACGCGAAGAAGAAAGATTTCACCGGCAAACCATCCTTCGCGGCTTCGCGCCTTCGCGTGAGGCCCACCTAACCTCTTCTCAGCGTAATCGCACGCGAAAAAGAAGGTGGCGCTCACGGTCGATCAAGCATAAAAGTCCGATCATTGTAGATCCAGGTCCGGTCATCAGGCGCCCGCTCGGCCGCTCCACCGGTCAGATACAGCCGACCATTAACCACGCCGGCGGCCCCCCACGAGAGCGGTATCGGCAACTCGGGCCCCATCCGCCAGCTTCGCGTCCGGGGGTTGTAGATCCTGGTCTCGGCCAGATTGGTGATATCACGGCCCCCCATCATCCAGATCTCCCCCCGCCAGGCCGCCATCTGACAGGAGCGGGGAGCCGCCGGGGAGTCGAGGACTTCCCATTTCGTACTTTGCGAATCGAAGACGGCGAGCCCCCTTCCCGGCACGACCACATAGAGCCGACCATCGAGCGCCGCTCCGGCCAGTGGTCCCATTCCGGGTGGCCCATCCGGCTCGGGCCGCCATTTGGTCTCACCGCGCCCGAGGCTCTCCATCCGCCCCGGCCGGTCATACTCGCCGCGTGCGTTACCCATCACGTAGAGCCGCCCACCCGCCTCAAGCGCGAGCGGCATCGGCCGCGCCAGCTCTGGCTCCGGGCCACGTTCGAGCCGTCCCGTTCGTGGATCATAGACCTCGACCGTCCGGACTGCGTATCGGCTTCCATCCGGCTCAATGTAGTCTCCCCCAATCACCCAGACCCGGTCATCAAATGCCGCGGTCGCACAGTAGATCCGCTCCCGGTGGAGCTTTGCCGCCACCGACCAGCTCTGCCCCGCCCGGGGATCGAAGGCCTGCAGCGTGTCAAAGGCATGCGACCGCGCCGGAAATCCCCAGTCGGCGGTGAGGCCACCGGCAATGTAGAGCTTTCCACCTACGACGGCCCCCGTCAGATCGTGGTTGGTCTCCGCCATCTTTGCCACCACCTTCCACGCGCTCTGGCCAGGTATCCGCTCCGGCCGCCGCAACCCTTCAGCGACCCCCTTCTCTGGGTGACGTGGATCGAAACGATAGCTCCGCCCCTCTTTAATAAGCCAGATAAAGCCATCCTCGGCCGTACCGACCGATGACCATCGATCGGCAGTCAGCCCGGGAACCTCAGCCACCACCCATCTCCCAGGCGTCTGCGCCGGTCTCACCATCAGCCGGCGCTTTCCTTCACCGTCCGGCTCCAGCCGCCACTCGTTTGCACAAAGATCACGCACCACTGAAACCGGCCCACCGCCAGTCTGTAAGGCCAGCGCCAAAGTCAGCAGAAACAGTCTCATCCCTTACCTCCTCTCAATCCAGCGATAGAATCGCCGCGAGTTGCCATAGAAGTAGTCATCAGCCGCCACGCGGCCCTGCGCCCGGAAGTAGTCGGCCACCACCCGAAACTGCTCTTCGTAACTCGACACCAGGTTGCTGACCGGCCAGTTGCTGCCATAGACCAGCCGCTTTCCGCCAAAGAGATCCCAGAGCAGATCGAGCCGTGCCCGATACTCTCCCTGCTCGGTCACCACCTTGCCACTCCGCTGCCGGATCACATTCGAGACCTTGGCGTAGACGTTCGGCCGCGCTGCCAGCGGCCCAAGCCGCCGCCGTGCCATCTCCAGATCCTGATCGAGCGCCACAAACGGGAGATGGTCGATCATGATCCGCAACGAAGGTATCTCCCGTGCCACCCGCTCCACCGCCTCCAGCCCCGCCAACCCTACCAATGCATCGAGCGCCAACCCCTCTCCTGCCATCCGGCGCAGATCATCCATAAAGCCGACCTGCCCGACACCTCCGATCAGCGACTTCTCCCCAAGCCGCAGCCCACGAAAGAGAGGGTTCCGTCGGAATCTTCGCAGATGGTCGGCAAACCCCGACTCACCCACCGCCAGGTTGCCGACAAAGCCGACGATCACCGGATTCTCTCTGGCGAGATCCAGTACCCACTGGTTGTCCTCCAGCCACGGACTCGCCTCCACCACCACTGTTCCCGCCACTCCCAATCCCGCCGTCAGCCGACTGAACTCTGCCGGCAGGTGTGTCCGATAGAGCACCGGCTCTGTCCGGGGCGGCCACGGTACTCCCTGCGGTCGCTCGATATCGTAAAAGTGCGTGTGCGTGTCGATTACACGCTCCGCCACTACTCCCCTCGTCTCACCTGCCACCATTGCCAGCCCCATCACTCCACGCAAAAACTCTCGCCTTGCTGGATCTATCGTCTCCTCGCTCATCTCTCCCCCTATTCTCCCTCCGGTTCAAGGCTGCTTCGGTCAGAAATATTGTCGACCGCCTCTCAGGTTATCCGAAACCGGAGCGTTTTTGTACCTGGACCCTCACCGATCGGATCTCTGGTTCTTCTTTTACTTTTAGTCGATCTGGTTGCGGCTGGAAGGCAAAAAAATAGCGGCAACCCCTTTTACGATTGCCGCACGCAAAACTCACACATTCTGGAAGCGCCTGCTTCCATATCTATAGACGATGGAGGCCCCGGCTTTTTGTCTCGATTGGAGATTCTATTTGTCAGGAATCCATTTCAGTTCCCGCCGATTGGTCTCCGTTAGCTGCACCAGAACCGGGCTCGCTGAACGGTCAAGCCACCGAAGAATCTGCTCCATTGGCCCGGGAGCCATCGCCGTGCATCCCACGGTTCCCACTTCAGGCCCTTCCCAGATATGCAGAAAGATGCAGGAACCACGGCAGGCGACTGGATTGGGAAAATTATGGTTGATGACCACTCCAAGCCGGTAATAATCATCATCACGCCGCATGGCCTCAGAACTAGCCCAGTCCCGACCCGGGTGCTGTGACCCATCCGTCAACTGGTTATAGAAGGATGATTTGCAATCATCAACACATTCCCAGCTCTTTGTCACCTGCAGATAGTCGATGGTCAATCGCCCAAGAGCGGCTGCCGGCTCATAGCCAAAGGCCGAACCAAGGGTGAAGATTCCTGCCGGCGAACGACCATCACCCTCCCGTTTGATCGGATCACCAGACCGGCCCGGCGCCCCCGCGTACTCGTCAGCCCAGGCAAGGCCATTCCTTCCCACCACTACCGGAATGCTTCCACCAAGCCGGCGCCAATTCATCCCGGCTGAACGCTCATACTGCGAGAGCTGACCGCCGATGGAGTTCCATCCCGGGGTCACCACAAGGATCATCTGGCGGGCCGACGCTACTCTCTCCTCTCCCAGCAGCGACCTCCCCTCGGCCATTCGAATTCGAACTGAGCACCCGGCCAGCAGGGTGATTAAGCCAACACCGAGAACCCAGGTCATTGCATACTGTCCGCCGGCAGGGCTTTCACCTTTCATGGCTCTTACAACCTTCTCGTTTTTCACCGGATCACCCGTTCCGTCCAGCCGAGACCTCTATTGCTGAACCATCCTCACCAACTCGACCAGCTCGATCGTAAATTGCCATAACCTCCTCAGCCATTTGCCATAGAAGAGCAGGAAAGCGTATCGATCATACGCCAGCCAGGTGAGATTACCGTAGACGAAGACCGTCTTCAGAAATTTCCTCAGCCAGTGAGGTTGCTTGTGGATATTCTCCACTGTTATTCTCATCCCGTACGCCGTACGAGAAAATTGAATATCCCTGTTTCTAGCCATACTGCCAACATTCCGGATGAGACCTAAAACCGTTAAATATGAAAATGCTCTTCTTATTTAAAGCGCAAAAATTGCCGGTTAAAGGTCATCGATTGCCGATGGCGACCACTCTCGCCCTTGTCAGGGATAATCTATTTGAATGCAGGGGTTAAGTTTGCGCGGCGAGCTCCTCACCAAACTGATTGACCTTTTCCAGCCATTTCAACAAAATGGCAGTGGTCACATAAACCTACAATTCGAACTATATTGACACAGAGATCATGGAGAAACAGATACTTGTATGAAAATCAAACTTGATCGATCAGTGCACCTGGCGGGAAGCTTCATCATCGCCCTCTGTATTTCAGCCACCCTGTCGACCGTGGCCGCGGCCCAGTCGCCCGGATCGACCCCGGTCGAGTCGCCCAGCCCATCCCTTGTCAGGGATGGCAAGTGCTACGAAATCCGCACCTACTACTCCTTCCCCGGCAAGCTCGAGGACCTGCACTCCCGCTTCCGCAACCACACGCTGAAACTATTCCGGAAGCACGGAATGGAGGTCGTCGGATTCTGGGGACCGACCGACAAGGAGAAGGGCGCGGAGAATACTCTTGTCTACGTTCTTGCCTATCCCAGCCGCGAGGCTCGTGAAAAAGCCTGGACTGCCTTTCGCAACGACCCGGTCTGGCAGAATGTCGCCAGAGAGAGCGAAAAGAATGGCAAACTGGTCGAAAAGGTCGATTGGGCTATCCTCAGATCGACCGACTACGCCCCGTTCAAGTAACGCCGACACCACCCTTCAAGGGGCTCCCCCGGGCAGGCATCACCCTCCGCTGTCAGGGAGCCCCGGCTCATCCAACCTAACCTTCCCCAAGAGTGGCACCCCTAAGTGATGGTGCGATTGCCTCAACTTATCTGTCAGCTTAATAT
>JBEGMZ010000262.1:0-6361 GCA_041182745.1 Acidobacteriota bacterium | reverse complement strand
GTCAGAGTATATGATTACTACAATGGAGCGTTGGAACCTGATGAAGTCAGGGCATTCGAGCAGCATCTCATACAATGTGGTCATTGTGAGAAGGTGGTGCTCGAACTGGATCATATCTATTTCAGCCTAGAGGATGCAAACCAGGATCAAAATCGGGCTTCGGACTCGGCGGGAGCCGAGGGACTAGGAATAGAACAGATTCAGCGGGTATGGAGGAAGAGATCCTGAGACCGGACAGAATCGGGATAGGAGACCGGTTAACCGGAAAGGTGAAATGAGAAGAGGTCCTGGCAAAAGTAGATGCCAGGATCTCTTCTCATTTCACCTTGTGGTGCTGACAGCAGATTGGGTTGGTTAAGGTCTTCGGGTTATGATGAGATGGTGGCCGGGTAAATGGGTTGATGAAGGATGTCAGTAAGGCGTCAACCATTGAAGAGGGAGAGGGAGTGGGAGAGGGAGAATGAGAGATGATGAAGATTCTGACTGGCAGTCAGATGAGCCAGGTCGATCGACTGACGGTTGAGCTTGTTGGGATTCCATTTGCGACGCTGATGGAGACGGCCGGGGTAAGTGTTGCCAGGGTGGTGGAGGAGTGCCTTGCCGGTGCACAGGAGAGTTGGGGCGGAGCGCCGTGGTGGTTTATGGTGGTTTGTGGGAAGGGAAATAACGGAGGTGATGGGGCAGTAGTGGCAAGACATCTCTGGCTTCGACGATTGGGTCGGGTCGAGGTCTTTCTGGTTGGCAGGCTTGAAGAGATGAGGGGAGAGGCGCGGGCAAATGTTGAGATAGTGCGATCGATTGCGAAGATGGACAGTTCGCTTGGTTATAGCGAGGTTTACCGGGACTTGCCGTCAGTAGCGATTGGAGGTGACCGATTGGTCATCATCGATGCGCTCTTTGGGACGGGGCTGGCACGGCGAGTTGAAGGGGTATCGGCAGCAATGATCGAGCTGGTGAATGGGTTGCGGACGAGAGGGGCGATGGTGGTCTCGATCGACCTGCCTTCGGGTCTCGCTTCCGACAGCGGAGAAGTGCAGGAACCGCACGTCAGAGCAGACCTCACGGTAACGCTGACAGCGCCAAAGATTGCCAACATCGTTCAGCCGGCGGCGTCCTCGAGTGGGCGACTGGTAGTGGCTCCGATTGGAAGCCCGGAGAGTCTGATTGACCAGGTGTTGAAGATGGATGAAGTCGCCGGAGCGGATGGCGCGCTTGAACTGGTGGAGAAGGCCTGGGTGGGCGAATGGCTGGAGTGGTCACGACGGGAGGTGACGGCCCACAAGGGAGCTGTGGGACGGGTGATGCTGATTGCTGGGGGGAGTGGACGAACTGGCGCCGCAGCGCTCGCGGCGGGAGCTGTTCTCCGCTCTGGCGCTGGTCTGGTGACAGTGGGAACGCCAGTCTCGGCACTCCCACTGCTGGTGTCACAGTGCGACAGTGAGGTCATGACCCGTGCACTGCCGGAGACGCCCGGTGGCGGCTTTGGTCTCGACTCACTGGAGGCGGTGGCTGGCTTGGCAGAGAGCTGGGACGCTCTGGCGATAGGACCCGGAATCAGATCCGGAGAGGACGAGACCCGTCTCTTCGTGCGAAGGCTGGTGGAGAGGCGTCGCGGACCGGTGGTGATTGATGCCGATGGTCTGAATGCACTGGCGCCGTGGCCAGCTGATCTGAGGGGTTCGCCGGACCTGCCGATTGTAATCACCCCCCATCCGGGAGAGATGGCTCGGTTAGCGGGGATGACGATTGCGGAGATCGAGCAGGATCGAATTGGAGTGGCCCGAAGAATGGCGAGACAGCACCAGCTGATCGTGGTGCTGAAGGGGGCGGGAACGGTGATCGCGGATCCATCTGGCAGAGTAGTGATAAATTCGACTGGTAATGAAGGAATGGCAACTGCCGGGGCGGGGGATGTCTTGACCGGCCTGCTGGCCGGACTACTGGCTCAGAGACCAATGCCGGCACTGGAAGCCGTCATGGCGGGAGTCTGGTTGCACGGGAAGGCGGGTGATCTTGCCGCCGTCCGGTGTGGTAAGCGTTCGATGATTGCGTCTGACATCCGCGACCAGATTGGAGAGGCGATCATTGCCGTCGGTGGCAGTGCCGAAGGTCGGGGAGGGAGTGCTGGCCAACTATCATGATAATAACGGGGGAGTTCAGGACGCTCTCCGCCGAGGAGACCTTTGAGCTGGCAACACAGATTGGCGAGTCGATCAATGGGACGACTGTGTTTCTGCTGACCGGGGATCTTGGCTCCGGCAAGACCGTCTTTGCGAAAGGGCTGGCCGCCGGAATTGGTATCGATCCGGACCAGGTTACCAGTCCGACCTACACGCTGGTCAATCAGCACGAGGGAAGACTCAGGCTCTACCACCTTGACCTCTATCGGTTGGCCGGGTCGAGGGAGGAGATGCGCGAACTTGGCATCGAGGAGATGTGTGCCGAGGATCACTCTCTCGTCGTCATTGAATGGCCGCAGCGAATCGATTACCCGTGGCATGCAGAGACTTACCACGTAAAAATAGTTGACGAGGGTGGGGAATTGCGTCGACTGACTATCGTCAAATTAAAAGAGGGGGACGCTTGAGAGATGAGCCCGACTGAAGACCTGCGGCCCTCGGGGTGGGAGAGTTCTTGCTGACACTGGAGACACCAATCATCGATCTGCCAAAGCACCGGCTGCCGCGTGTCGGTTGGAAGACAGCGGAGAACCTGGCAGTGGCGATTGCGGCGATCAATGCCCAGCCCGATCCGCACGAGGCAACAGTTGAGGATCTTCTGAACTACCTGCCAATGCGCTATGAAGACCGATCAAACCTGCAGCCAGTCGAGGGCCTGGTTGACGGACTTGAGGCATCGGTGGAGGTCATCGTTCGGGTTGGTGGAGTCCTGCCATTAAAGGGCGGCCGGATCAGGTTGTACGAATTTTTCGGCACGGACGGGGTGGGACAGATTCGGGCATTCTGGTGGAACCAGGTCTACCTCAATCAGGTGTTCAGAAGAGGGACCAGGGTCATTCTCTTTGGGCAGTGGCGATTCAACCGGCAGAAGGGGATCTTTGAGATTGAGAACCCGGAGTTTGAGATAACGGGGGATGATGAGGAGGAGAGCGGTAAAGTCTCGGTTCATACGGCGCGTCGGGTGCCGGTCTATCGCAAACTTGGTGATCTTCGGACACGGCAGCTAAGATCAATCTTTCATCTGGTGCTGGAGAATCTGACGACCGAGATTACGGATCCATTTCCCGGTGAGATGCTGGCACGCTGTGGGTTGATGTCACGTTCGCGGGCGCTGCGGGCAATCCATTTTCCGGCGGAAGACACGCCGATCGATGACTACAATCGGTCGCGGTCGGAGGCGCATCGTCGACTGATATTCGAGGAGTTCTTCTGGCTGGCGCTTGCCCTCGGACTTCGTCGCAGGGAGCGGTTGAAAGAGCCAAAGGGCGAAGTGATCGAGGTTGAAGAGCAGATGCTTGCCACGATCAGAGAGGTGGTTCCATTCAAGCCAACCCGGGCCCAGGAGCGGGTATTGCAGGAGATAATCGACGATATGGCCGGAGATGAGCCGATGAACCGGCTGCTGCAGGGGGACGTCGGCAGTGGAAAGACGATCGTCGCGATACAGGCAATGCTGATGGCGGTTCAGAATGGCTACCAGGCGGCGCTGATGGCTCCAACCGAACTGCTGGCGGAGCAGCACGCACGTAATGTCAACCGGCTCCTTGCCGGGCGCCCTTTCGAGGTCAGATTGCTGACCGGCAGTTTAAGAGTCAGCGCCAGGCGTCGGATACAGGAAGATCTTCGAAATGGAGATATCGACATCATTGTGGGAACGCACGCTCTGATCCAGGAGTCGGTCGAATTCAGTCGACTCGGCCTGGTGGTGATAGATGAGCAGCATCGTTTTGGAGTCATGCAGAGAGCCGAGCTTCGCCGGCGGGGGTTCAATCCGGATGTGCTTGTGATGACGGCAACACCGATACCGCGGTCGCTGGCAATGACGGTCTATGGTGACCTCGAGGTCTCGGTGATCGATGAGTTGCCTCCCGGTCGCACACCAGTCAGAACGCACGTCAGGGGCGAGGATCGACGTGAGCGGATCTACGGGTTCATTCGGACAGAACTGCAAGCGGGTCGTCAGGCCTACGTCGTCTATCCACTCATCGAAGAGTCAGAGAAGCTCGATCTCCGTAATGCACGGGAGATGTACGACCATCTGCAGCGGGAGGTCTTTCCAGAGTTCAGGCTCGGGCTGCTCCACGGTCGGATGAAGCCGGCGGAGAAAGAGGAGGTAATGCTGGACTTCTCATCGCGTGCCATCAACCTGCTGGTAGCAACCACCGTGGTAGAAGTCGGAATCGATGTGCCGAATGCGACCGTGATGCTGATCGAGCACGCGGAGAGGTTTGGACTGTCGCAGCTTCACCAGCTACGCGGACGGGTTGGCCGTGGCGCGGCGGAGAGCCACTGCATTCTCCTGTCACGTGATGAGAAGACACGCCAGGCTCGGGAGCGTCTGAAGGTGATGGAAGAGACCACGGATGGGTTTCTGATCGCGGAGAAGGATCTTGAGCTCCGTGGCTCCGGTGAGATAATGGGAACTCGACAGTCAGGAGTCCCCATCTTTCGGGTGGCCAATCTGGTGCGAGATCAGGAGCTGCTGGAGCGTGCCAAGGCCGAGGCGGAGCAGCTCCTCGTTCAGCGCGAGTTGACGGGCGAGGCTGATCTGCTGATCGAAAATGTCCGGAAGCAGCCCCGGTTTGGACTGGCGCGTATCGGTTGAAGGACCGCCTCGAAGGTGATGCCGCGAACTATCCGCATGAGACGTCATCCCAAGACCGGCTGACAAGTTCAGCTTGAACTTCACTCTGCCATCCCAGGCAGGTTCCGTGGCTTGACGATAACTGCTGGATAGCCTCTAGTCTGACTGGATCTCGCGATGGGGTCGGTGGTGACAATGCGGTGGGGCTGAATTTCGAAGTCGTCTGCCGCGACAATTATTGATTGCACTGAAAGGAAACGATTGACGGATGAACAAGCAGGACATGACAGGACGGGTTGCCCTCGTGACCGGGGGCAGCAGTGGAATCGGAAGCTGGGCTGCGATCGCACTGGCTGAGTGTGGAGCGACGGTGGCGATCAACTACCACCGCAATCGCGAAGGAGCCGAGGCGACCCGGGCGTTGATTGAATCGAACGGGGGCCGTGCGGTCACAATCGGAGCCGATGTGTCCCGGCGCATTACCGCGACAGATCTGATTGCTGAGACGCGAAAACAGCTTGGCTCGATAGATATCCTCGTCAACAACGCTGGTGATCTGATCCAGCGCTCACCGCTGGTCGACTTTCCTGACGAGCTGCTTGACGAGGTTGTCGACCTCAATTTCAAGAGTGTTCTCTACTGTTCGCAGGCAGTCATGCGGGAGATGATGGCGCGTGGAAGCGGCTCGATCATCAATGTTGGGTCGATAGCCGGACACCACGGTGGCGGACCGGGAGCCGCAATTTATGCCGCCACCAAGGCCGCCGTGATGTGCCTGACGAAGGGACTGGCTCGCGAGCTGGCACCATTCGGGGTGCGGGTTAACGGCGTCGCTCCGGGCGTGATCGATACCCCATTTCACGAGAAACGGTCGACTCCGGAACAGATGGCCCAGTTTGTCGCCAGCATTCCGATGAAGAGGGTCGGTACTTCGGAAGAGTGTGGGAGGGTGATCGCATTTCTGGCCTCCGATGCCGCCAGCTACCTGCACGGTGAGATGATCGAGATCAATGGCGGACAGATGATGCTATAGGTGGTGTGCAGGAGAGTGAGGCCTGGGACGACCCTTTTGAGGGTACCACCGACCGCCCGGAGCCTGTCAGGCGGCCGGGCGGTCTGGTGAAAGGGGTCTATGTTGGGGCAGAGGGTTAGATATTAAGGATCGGTCCTCTCAGGGCTTCAGACTGACCGCCGGGATATTCTGGTCACGAACCAGTCGGTTAAAGGCTGGAATATCGGTCGTGAAGATGGTCTTCAGCTTTGCGAGTTCGGTGTCGATTTTGGTAACCAGATCCTGATAGACGGCAAAATGCTGATCGGTCGGTTGGGCGTCGGGCCCGGCAATTGAGCCGGCCAGCGCCGCCAGTTTGTTGTTAAGACGAATCGGGTAGTTGAGCGGGTCCTGACTGCTCTGGTTCTTCACCTGATAGAGGGCCTCTTCAATCTTCGTCATACTCTCACTGAGCGATCTTGCCGCGTCGATCACCGGTTTGGCCTCCGCCAGGTTTTTGGCCCGGGTCGCGTATTCGTTGACCTGTTTTCGGGCATCCCGGATCGCCACGATCGCGTCGTGGGTCTCAGTCAGTTTGTCGCGGAT
>JBEGMZ010000261.1:0-2699 GCA_041182745.1 Acidobacteriota bacterium | reverse complement strand
TGATGCTCCATGACATCGCGAGGGGAATCACGACCCGGATCGCAGACAACACCTCATTCTGGCAGTTCAGTACCGGCGCGAATGGGAGTGTCGCCTACTGGTTGAACAATCAGGTCTATCGGTACGCCGATGGAAAGAGCACCCTGATCAGCAAGCCCGCTGAGGGTGGCGGATCAGAGCCGATAACCGATGGTACAGGGGTAGTCTTCAAGGGTCGTGGATTGAGGCTCTGGACGCCGGGCGGAGAGGGCGCAATCACACCAAACGCGCCATTCAACCTCAACCAGCTCTATATCTTTTATGAAGTTGTGAATGGTCGGGTCGCCTTTCCACGCCAGGGGGCAGGCGGAGGTATGCAGGTCTGGCTTCGGGAGATGGCGACCGGCGTCGAGAAGCAGGTCCACTATGTACTGGCCGACAGCTACCCTGACTCCCTGAGCGCCGGCGGTAGGCTGTCATACATCCTGTTGACCAAGCTTCCGCTGATCACCGAGTCGAAGCGTTATGCCTGGGCCGGAGGTGTGCCACAGGAGGTGGGGTCGCCCCTTGGAACTCCGTTCTGGGTCGATGAGCGGCTCTATATTGCAATTGGGGGATCGCTCTTTCAGTTCACCGGCGACCTGTCGAGTGGACAGTCGAGCCCGGTGCCAACCATTGCCTCAATCTCGCCAGCCGGGGTCACCGCCGGGAGTGCGGGTCTGACCCTGACCGTAACCGGGACGGGCTTTACACCAGGTGCGGCGATCAGGTGGAATGGCGTCAATCGCCCGACCTCCTTCATCGATTCGACCCGGCTCACGGCGGTGATTCAGACCACCGACCTCGCGGTGACGGGACGGGCTGAGGTGACGGTCTACATTCCAGAGTCGGGCGGTCTGGTCTCGGCCCCCTTCAACTTCGCGATTGCGAGCAACCCGCGTCTGGTGAGAGTGGTCTCAGCGGGTGGAAGAGCGGGTGGGACGGTGAGCCTTCCGGTCGAACTGGAGGCGCAGGGTGATGAGTCGGCGGTGGGGTTCAGTCTGAGTTACGACCCGACGGTGCTTGCAGGCCCCCAGGTGGTAATTGGTAGCGGGGCGGGTGGAGCGTCGCTGAGTGTCAATACAGGCAGCACGGCGCGCGGACTGCTTGGGATCCTGGTCGGGCTGCCGGCCGGCCGGAGCTTCACCTCAGGAACAAAGCAGATCGCAGTGGTGACCTTTCAGGTTGCCCCGGGAGTTGGCACGACAACGACCCGCGTCGACTTCAGTGATCAGCCAATCGTTCGGGAGCTGGTCGACAGCCAGGCGCGAAGGCTGGCGGCGAGCTTTACGGGGACCGCAATCGGGATTGGTCAGGGGATCGAGGGAGATATCTCGCCGCGTCCAACGGGCGATGGGACCCTGACCGCGGCGGACTGGGTGCAGATCGCCCGACTGGTCGCCGGCCTCGATCCGCAACCAGGCGACAGTGAACTGCTGCGTGCCGACTGCGCTCCCCGGTCAACACTTGGCGACGGCAGCCTCAGCCTCGCCGACTGGGTTCAATCGGCCCGCTACGTGGCCCAGCTCGATCCGGCCACTGCCGCCGGCGGACCAACGTCGACCAGGCCGGGGACAGCAGCCGAGTCGGAGGGGACGCTGGCACTCGAGCACACGACCAGCCCGACGCGGGTCCGCCTCCTTGCGGGTTCGGGCGGAACCTGGAACATCGAGATCGAGTCGCAGGGTCGGGAGAACGCCATCGCCTTCAGTCTTCGCTTCGACGCTCGTCGGTGGGGAGTCGAGAAGGTCGAACTGCCCTCTTCTCTCATTGGAGCCTCGCTCCAGGTCAACCAGCTCAGCGCTGATCGCGGTTATATCGGGGTTATGCTGGCGCTGCCGGCCAGCCGGGTGATCACCTCCGGACGGCAGGAGGTCGTGCGCCTTACTCTCACTGCCCGACTGGCCAACGACAACCCATCGGCGGCCAGACTAAACTTTGACGACTTTCCGATCCAGCGTGAGCTGGTAGGTGCCCTCGCCGACTCGCTGGCGGTCGACTTCACGGTACAACTTGGTACTGGTGATGCGACCCCGGCCGCGATCGTCTCCGCTGCCAGCTACGGAAACCGCGAGCTGCCACGCGGCGGCATCGTCAGTGTCTTTGGCAGCCGACTCGCGACCGGAGGCAGCACGGCAGCGACCCTCCCGCTTCCATACAGCCTCGGCGGAACGCGGGTCGAGATTACCGACACGAGGGGGTTAACCCTGCCGGCACAGCTCTTCTACGCCTCACCCGGACAACTCAACCTGCTGCTGCCGGATGGGCTGTCGAACGGCACGGCGACCGCGCTCATTACCAACGACCGGAACGAGCGGAGCCTCGCCACGCTGGAGATCGTTGACACCGCTCCTGGCCTCTTTACCGCCAATGGCGACGGAAGAGGCATCGCGGCCGGCCTCGTCATCTACGTTGACCCCGATGGATCGCAGCGGCAATCCGGTACGGTGCGACTCAATCCTGATAGCGGAGCATTCTCGGCCATCCCGATCGAACTATCCCGGGAAGACCAGCAGGTCTATCTGGTCCTCTTCGGCACCGGCCTTCGTTTTCGGAGTCAGGGGTCCGCGGTCAATGTCAGGATTGGCGGCAATCTCCTGCCGACGATCTACGCCGGAAGTCAGGGCGAGTATGCCGGCCTCGATCAGATCAATCTTCTCCTGCCACGCACACTGCGCGGA
>JBEGMZ010000260.1:0-3785 GCA_041182745.1 Acidobacteriota bacterium | reverse complement strand
GATTGAATGCCTCGAAACGGAACTGGGCCTGACCGCTCTCACCAAGCCAGGGGAACCGGGTGTTCTTTACCAGCGCGAGGTCGAACGTCCGCAGATTGGGACCGATGAAGGCGTTCCGTCCCGTCGATCCAAGTGTTCCTGTCGGCTGGAGGCTGAAGGCGGTCGGATCGAAATACTGGTCGGACCGGCCGATGACCGCACTCTCGTAGGTTCTCCCCGGCGTCAGACTCGGCCGATCCTGTCCAAGCCCGGGGCCCGATGATGGGTTCCACTGCGACCGGGACCGGTTGCTGGCCAGGAAGACCGTCAATGGATTCCCGCTTCGCATCTGGCCGATTCCGATCAGATTCCAGCCGTGGAGAACGCTCCGCACTCCACCTTTCAGTCCGCGACCGAATGGAATCTCCCAGTTGAAGTTGACAATCCAGTTGTGCTTGACGTGAAAGTCGGCTAACCCCTTATTGTAGTTGAGTCCGGGCAGCTCGGGCAGCGCCGAGACCGTCGCGTTGGTCGCATCCGAAAAGAAGGTCGAGGCCTGGGTCGTGTCGATCGTTCGCGCAAAGGTGTAGGATGACTGGAAGTCGATCCCGTTTGAGAATCGCTTTCGCACCTCGACCACCAGTGCGTTGTACCACGAGTTTCCGTCTCCCTGCTTCAGCTCGATTGTACTGAAGGCCGGATTGAGCCGCGGCGCTCCCGCCGGATAGACCCAGCTCCCATCCGCCTGGCGTACTGGCAGCGCCGTGTTGGCGTCCGTATTCCGCCAGAGGTGGAGGCCTCGTGATCCGGCATAGCCTGCCGTCAGCACCGTCCCGAACGGTAGCTGCTGCTGAATGTTCAGATTGTAGACGTGCAGGCTCGGATTCCGAATATTCCATTCGATCGGTCGGATCGAGAGCGTCCCTGCCCGGTTGAACGGCGGATTGGGGAAGGTCGGATTGACGATCACCGGTCGTGGCGTAAAGGGCGGATTGGTCACCGTCACTATCAGGTGCTGCTGCTGGTTGGTGTTGAAGTAGAGGCCATATCCTCCACGGAGCGAGGTCTCTCCCTTCCCGAAGAGATCGAGCGCAAACCCGATCCGCGGTGAGATGTTTCGATTGGTCGGATTCTGATAGAGCGGTCCGATCGTCACCCGGGTGTCGGTCAGACGTCGCAGCGAGATGTCCCGGTTATACTTCTCCTGCGGAGTCGAGGAGTACTCGTATCGCAGTCCAAGATTGACTGTCAGCCGTGAGGAGACCTTGTAGTCGTCCTGCAGGTAGATACCAAAGAGCTCGAAGCGCCAGTAGCGGTCGAACTGCGCCTCTGGTGTCAGCCCGATGAAACGATTTGGCCGGTTACCCAGAAATGAGGCGAGGTCGGGAAAGTTGTAGATACCAAGCGAGAAGGTCGGATTGACCATGTTCGCCTGATAGTGCTCAAACAT
The DNA here is from genome assembly GCA_041182745.1 of Acidobacteriota bacterium. GTDB lineage: Bacteria > Acidobacteriota > Blastocatellia > RBC074 > RBC074 > CAIOZW01. Next base: position 2,356 of record JBEGMZ010000260.1, on the reverse strand, counting down.
TCCACCCATCTTGATCAGATGCTTACCCCGGGTGTGAGACAACTGCTCACTGAGACTGACCACATTCTGCGTCAGCTGAACATTGACCGAACTCTGCGTACCGAAACGCGGGATGCCGCCGATGTCGATCGAGCCGAGCAGCCGCCCAGGTACAAATGGTGCGACGCTCGCCGGCACGTTGGCCTCAACATTCTGCCCGATCCGCGTCCGGCTGAAGCCAAGCCGAACGGTGTTGATTGTTCGGTCCGAGACCACCCACGAGTGCTCACCAGTCCCAAACTGGTTCCGTGAGAGGAATGTTCGCGGAAACTGCGGAAAATCGGTTGGCAGGTACTGCGAGGCCTGATCGAAGGTGTAGCGGCCAAAGATCTGCTGCCGGTCGTTGATGACGTGGTCGATTCGCCCCTGCAGGTACTCCTGATCCAGTCGCTGGTTGAACCGAAAGAGGAAACGGGCGAGATTGCCAACCCCGTCATTGAGCGATGGACCATTTGGCAGCGGGTAGGCGTCAAGGTAGGGCTTGACTGCCGGATTGATCGCCGTTGGCGTCTCGATGATCTGTCCCTGCGCGTTACGCGTCAATAGGTTTCCCTGGCGGGCTCGGGCATCCGGAACGATCGTCTGGATTGTCAGGCCGCGCCGCTCACGCAGCAGCTCGACCCCGCCGAAGAAGAAGGTTCGATCTCGCCGCAGCGGTCCGCCAACTGCCCCGCCAAACTGGTTGCGCTTGAACTCCGGCTTGCCAATCGGCTCGCGATCAAAAAAGTTGCGGGCGTCAAGGTTGTCGTTGCGGAGGAAATGGTAGAGCGAACCGTGAAGAGTGTTCGAGCCTGACTTGCTGATCGCGTTGATCTGCCCGCCAAAGTTGCGTCCGAATTCGGCTGAATAGGAGTTCGACTCAACCCGAAATTCACGGATCATCTCTGTCCCGAGAGCTGTCCCGGCGGCACTTCCGGCCGGTCCATTGGTCAGATCGTTGAGCAGCGTTCCGTCGAGCAGAAAGACGTTTGAGCGGATATCCTGACCATTGATCGTCATCCCCAGTCCGTGGGCGACGACCGAACCGCCATCACGCTGCGGAAACGCGGTCACTCCGGGTTGTAACAATGCCAGATCGGTGTAGTTCCGCCCGTTGAGCGGCAACTCGCGAATGGCTCTCTCACTCACCAGGTAGCTCAACTCTGCCGACGACATGTTGATGAGCGGCGCGGCGTCGACCACCGTCACCCCGGCCTCGACCGAGATCTCGAGCGTCAGCACCAGAACTGCCTTCTCGCCGATCGTCAGGTTGAGCGATCGTGCTGTCGGCCGGAAACCGGCCTGTGCCGCCCGTACCTCGTAGCGTCCAACCCGCAGCTCGGCAAAGGCGTAGCGCCCCTCGCCATCCGTCAGCGTCTCACGCGTCAGGTTGGTCTCGATGTTGCGGACCGTCACCTTCGCTCCACTCACCACCGCGCCAGTCTGATCCTGGATCGTCCCCGTGATCGTACTGGTCGTCTGGCCCAGCGGCCACGATACCGGTATCAATATGAACAATAATGACAATATCGATCTCTTCATCACTTCTCACTGCTCCTGATTACGCCCCCGTTATCCAGCCAGATCTCCCGACACCAGCCAGATCTCACAAATCCGGCTCCAGTAGGTACGAAAGGCGATTTTAATTCACCGTTATCACAAAAGACCACCGAAAGGATGGTGCCGGTAACGCTTCTTTTCAGCATCAGGCGCATTTGTGGAAAGCCGGACTATCGGCAGCGCCGTTGACCAATCATTTGCAATTTTCCGGACAGCCATGTGATAGTACGCCTCAATTCCGGCGCAGGTTGCTGAAAGAGCCTGCATCTTGTAACGAATTTCCGACGGCAGTCTTGATCTTGAACTTGATCCTGACTCTGACCCTGACTTGGATAATGAAGAAGCTCTACCTGACTACACTCGTGGTTCTGCTCTACCTCTTGCACCAGGATTTCTGGCACTGGCGAGTTGCGCGACCGATTGTCTTCGGGCTCTTTCCAATTGGCTACTTCTATCACCTGATCTATACACTGGCAGTTTCGCTGGTAATGTGGCTGCTGGTGCGGCAGGCCTGGCCGGCATCGCTCGAAGCAGCGGTCGAAGAGGAAGAGAAGGGGGAGCGGGGCAGATGATCCCGACAATCGTTGTTTTCGGCTATCTGGCAGTCGTCCTCTACATTGGGATCTTCGCCTTCCGGCGCTCGCGGACGGATCGTCCGGCGGAGGACTTCTTTCTGGCCGGGCGCTCACTGGGCCAGGTGGTCTTTCTGCTCTCGCTCTTCGGGACAAACATGACCGCCTTCGCGATCCTTGGTTCATCCGGTCACGCCTTCGCGAAC
>JBEGMZ010000259.1:0-10007 GCA_041182745.1 Acidobacteriota bacterium | reverse complement strand
TGCGACGGCGGTCCAGCAGGATACGCGGATCGTCCTGACCAATACAAACACGGTTCACAAGACCTACGTCCATCTGATGTTTATCGATGGCTCGAGCTGTTCGGTTGCCGACATGTTCGTTACGCTGACGCAGAGTCAGACAGCGAGTATGCTGGCGAGCGATATCGATCCAGGAGTGACGGGGTACATTCTTGCTGTGGCAACGAACGAGGTGGGGTGTCCGATCGTGGCCAACGATCTGATCGGCGGGGTCTATGTGAAGTTTGAGAGCGGTCACCAGGCGAACCTCTCAGCGTATGGCGTTGCGGCGCTGCCAAGCGGATCGACGGATTGGAACTGTGATTCGGGGACGATCGCAGCCACGCTGCGATTTGATGGCGTGATGTACAATCAACTGCCGCGGGTACTGGCGATCGACTCGCTTCCAGCCCGAGCCGCCGGTAATTCAACTATGCTGATTGTCAATCGGCTGGGTGGAGACATGACGGTTGGCGCCCTCTCTTTGGGCTCGCTCTTCGGATTTTTGTATGATGACTCCGAGACGGCCGCCAGCTTTACCCTTCTCGGTGGAACGTGTCAGTTACGTTCCATTCTCGGAAATAGCTTTCCAAGAACTGCTCCGCGCTATGACGCCATGATTCCAGCCGGGCGGATGGGCTGGATGAAGTTCTGGGCCGTGGAGAACCAGGGGCTGGGTGGAGCGATGATCAACTTCAGTCAGGGTGGATTCAATCAGGGTCATAATCTCCACGTTCTGACCACAACGGATGCCGTCACCCTCAGGTTACCGGTCTTCCCGGCGAAGTAGAGCCTGAGTGGCAGCGGGTTGGCGAAGCTCCATTCTCTACATTTGGCGCTGGCCCTGGTTTTACCCCATTCTTCCTGGCAGTGCCGGGTATTCTGAACCTGCAGGCGGATGAAGCCTGACAAAATCCTGCCGTGGCGATCGCTGCGAGCCGATGCCGGGTGAGGACCTTCCTTTTGGGAAGGCGCTCACCCGGCTCTTTTGTTGGTGCTGACGAGAGCTGAGTGACGAAATTGGCGGTCTGGGCATTAAGGTGTACAATTTTGTCGTATCGGTTCTTGAAGGATACATAAATGAAGGATGAAGCCGACAGCCTGTTGGTCTGACTGGGCGCATTCGGCCGATCGATTGGGCAGAAAGTCGGAAAGTGAGGGTGGCCGCCGAACCGGCCACTCCGTGGGGAGATCAAATTGCCCGCACCGGGCCCGGCGGCTGATGAGAGGCCCGGTGAGGGGATCGAGTGCCGGCCTCTCCGGTCGCGATGAGTGGTCGTAGCGGAGGCGATGCAGATGATATTTCAGACAACAATGTAGCCATAGCACGTGTGTGATACAAAAATGTAGTACAGATGAGTAGGCCCTTAGAATGTCGACACGCTGGTAAGTCTTGACAACAATAGGCTTAGCATGTGCAGGCAAAGCGGACAGCGTCTTCTCTTGTTCGTGGCATGGCAGTTGCAATAACAGCGATCGCAAGACGAGCAGTAAGAGAATGAGATGGGTCTGCTGCCTGGGAATGGCTGAGCACGAAGCTCGGCACCAGGTGGGTGGCTCGTCTGACGGCAGGGCCGGGAGTGGCGGGAGTGGAAAGACGCACGTTGTCTGGTTTGGGGGAGTGGGTTGGATGGAGATCAATCTGGCAAAGATCGGGCATCACATCGACTACAAGCTGCGCCTCGCGGAGGGTGGAGAGAATCGCGAGGAGCGGCTGGGAGCGATACGACGATTTGTCGGGATTGAGAACAATCGCCTCCACCTTCGCCATCGGCACGGCATTGATGGGCCGCAGATTGTCGGGGCGCGAAGTCTGATCGTCGATCGGCTGATCCAGCACCTTGCGGCGACGGTAGTACGGGAGAATCCGGAGGTTGGAGAGAACGGGACGCTGGCGATCGTTGCGCTGGGCGGATACGGAAGGCGGGAGCTCTCGCCGTTGTCAGACATCGACATCCTCTTTCTCTATCCGGACAAGGGAAGCCTCGGAGCGATGAAGCGGCTGAATGAGGCTCTCCTCTATCTGCTCTGGGATACAGGGTTCACGGTCGGGCATAGTGTGCGCTCCCTGGCCGAGTGCCTGGTGATGGCGCAGGAGGATCGTGTTTCGCGCCACTCGTTGATCGACGCACGGCTGGTCTGGGGAAGTGAGGGCATGCTGCAGACTCTCGAGAAGCGGTTGGATCGAGAGGTCTTCGAGAAGAATCCGTTGGGTGGGCTGACCGAGCTGATGGAGGACCGGGCAGCGAGGTACCGGGCTCACGGAGCGGTGGTCTGCCTGCAGGAGCCAAATCTGAAGGAGACGGCTGGTGGTTTGCGTGATCTGCAGACGCTTGGCTGGGCGGGGCGGATTGGTGAAGGCGTTCACGGCCTGAATGGTCTGGTCGAGGCTGGATTGATCACGGAGGGGGATCGGCGGGAGATGCGGGAGGCGTACGATTTTATGCTTCGCGTTCGGAACGATCTCCACTTCCTGACCGGGCGCCACACGGATGTGCTGACGCTGGCGCTCCAACAGCAGGTGGCGCCCCATTTTGGATTCGAGGATCGGCCGGAGATGCAGGCTTCAGAGCTCTTTATGCGCGACTACTACCTGCGCGCACGTCGGCTTCATTCACTTGCGACGTCGCATCTCGAGGCGTTGGTTGGTCGGCATGAGAAGCGGCGCTGGTTCAAGCGTCAAAGGGTCGAGCCGGCGGTGGGCGGCTTCGTCATGCGTGACGGAGTGCTGGAACTGGACGAGCGGTCGGTTGGGTTTGATGGAGCGCGGGCGATGCTCGCCTTCGGCTACGCGCAGGCGACCGGTTCGGGATTGAGTCCGTCGTTGCAGGGATCGATCCGGGAGCTGCTGGAGAGTCGCACCGAGCGGCTGGGAGATGATAGCGGACCGGCGGTGGGTGGTACCGTCCAGTCGTTGCTGCGGATCATCGGGACGACCGGGAAGGTCGCGCGGGGGTTGCGGCTGATGCACAACCTCGACTTTCTCGGAAGGATTCTGCCGGAGTTCGGCAGGGTTACCTGTCTGGTGCAGCACGATCTCTATCACCGTTACACGGTCGATGAGCACACGCTGCGTGCACTCGAGGTTCTGGATGAGCTGGCCGAGTCACGGGGAAAGGCAACAGAGCGCTACCGTGAGCTCTACCGATCGGTCACCGACCCGCTCGTTCTGCATCTCGGACTGCTCTTTCACGATATTGGGAAGGGGCTCGGAGGGGGCCATACTGAGAAGGGGGTACGGATCACGGAGGCTGTCTGCGCACGGTGGCAACTTGAGCCGGAGCGAGCCGAGACGGTGGTCTTCCTCGTGCGTCAGCACCTGACGATGTCCCACATTTCGCAGCGACGGGATCTCTCCGATGAGAAGGTGATTCGCGATTTTGCCGCCCTGGTGGGAACGATCGAGCGGCTTGATCTGCTGACGCTGCTGACCTACGCCGACATCAACGCCGTCGGACCGGGAGTATGGAGTGAATGGAAGGATGCGTTGCTCTGGGAGCTCTACCAGCGGACGAAGGACCTCCTTGCTCCCGGCGAAGAGACGGCTCGTGCGCGCGAGTCGCTGATCAGGTTGCTGGCCAAATCACTGGTGAGCGAGATGGATGAGGCCGAGGTCCGGCGCCATTTCGAACTGTTGCCGGCCGATTATGGCCGCTACACGGCACCGGCAACGATCATCGAGCACCTCCGCCTGATCAACCGCCGTAACCCGCAGATGGTGCAGACAAACTGGAAGGTCGATCTGCCGACGCGCTGCACCGATCTCCATCTGAGTGCGCCGAATCGGCGCGGACTTCTGGCGGCAGTGACCGGAGCGTTGACCGCGCAGGGAGTCAATATTCTGAGTCTTCATCTCAATACGCGGGCCGACGGAGTGGCGATCGATTCATTCAAAGTGCGTGACACGGCCGGAGAGCCGATCATCGATTCGGCGCGCTGGCAGCAGATAGATTTTGCGATCACACGCGCCCTCAACGGGGAGTTTGACGTCGAGGCGGCGGTGGCAAGACGCCTTCATTCGCAGCACAGTTCGCGATTCCGCAAGCGGCGGATGCGGGTCGCTACACCTGTCAGCTTCAACTGGGATCAGGAGTCGTCAGAGAAGAGCACGATCCTTGAGGTGCAGGTCGGCGACCGGCTCGGGCTGGCCTATCGCATCTCGAACACCCTCGCCGGTCGCGGGCTCGATATCGTCTTTGCCAAGGTCGCGACCGAGAAGCATCTGGCGCTCGATATATTTTATGTAGTCAATGAAGCCGGAGAGAAACTGCCGGATGAGTCGTTGCCCCTGATTGAGCAGGCATTGCAGGAAGCGCTGCGTGATCACGGGGTGGAATCGGTTTAACACTGTGAATTCGTTTCGTATCAACATCATCAATCAAGAGGATACCCAATCATGACAAAGGGAAGGACAATCGGTAATGCGGTATGCGTTCTGTTGACATTGGCGCTGGCGGCTCTGACGTCGATGGCGCAGACGGTCGAAGAGCGGCTGGCGAGTGCCGAGACGGCGATAGGTAATGCGCAGACGGCAGGAGATAACGCGTGGATGCTGGTCTGCTCAGCGCTGGTGCTGATGATGACCGGTCCGGGGCTGGCGCTCTTTTACGGCGGTCTCGTCCGTCGCAAGAATGTACTGGCGACCATGATGCAGAGTTTTATCATGATGGCGGTGATCACGGTGCTCTGGGCGCTGATCGGTTACAGTCTCTCCTTTGCCAAAGGAAGCCCATTTTTCGGCGGACTTGACTACCTGATGCTGAAGGGGGTCGGGACGGAGCCGTCAGGTTATGCGGCGACGATACCGCACCTGACTTTCATGGTCTTCCAGTTGATGTTTGCGATCATTACACCGGCGCTGATTACCGGCGCCTTTGCCGAGCGGATGAAGTTTTCGGCAATGCTGCTCTTCTGCACGCTCTGGGCAGTGGTCGTCTACTTCCCGCTCGCCCACATGGTCTGGGGAGACGGCGGATACCTCAATGCCTTCCTCGGTGGAAAGATTCCGGCGCTCGATTTTGCCGGGGGGACGGTGGTTCACATCTCCTCGGGGTTCTCGGCACTGGTCTGTGCGCTCTATCTTGGAAAACGACTCGGCTATCCAAAGATGCAGATGATGCCGCACAACCTGGTTCTGAGCGTGATCGGGGCCTGCCTGCTCTGGGTGGGGTGGTTCGGGTTCAACGCCGGAAGCGCAGTGGCGGCCGGAGGGTTGGCGACCAACGCCTTTGTAACGACCCATTTCGGAGCGGCGGCCGCGGTTCTGGGCTGGTTGCTGGTGGAGTGGATCAAGCTGGGTAAACCGACCGTACTCGGTGGCATCTCCGGAGCGGTGGCCGGGCTGGTTGGGATCACACCGGCGGCGGGCTTCGTGACCCCGATGTCGGCACTGGTGATCGGCTTTCTGGCCGGAGTGGTCTGCTTCCTGGCGGTGACTGAACTGAAGAAGCGGCTCGGCTATGACGACTCGCTCGACGCATTTGGCGTCCACGGGGTAGGCGGCTTCACCGGGGCGATCCTGACCGGGATCTTCGCCAACAGTGCGGTCAACACCGTCTTCAAGGACGAGGCTGGGAACGCGCTGCCGAGCGGCCTGCTTGAGGGAAATCCGAAGCAGGTGCTGAATCAGTTGATAGCGGCGGGCATCGCGATCGTGCTCGGAATGGTTGCCTCACTGGTGATATTGAAGGTGGTCGATCTTCTGGTGGGGGTTCGGGTGAGTGGTGAGAATGAGACGCTGGGTCTCGATCTCTCCCAGCACGGCGAAGAGGGCTACAACCTCGACTTCGACTATGTGGCGACTTCAACCCTCGTCTCTCCCGGCAGTTCAAGTGGAGTGAGCGCAGCGGCCAATATCGTCCACGAGTAGGGATGAGAGCCGGGATCAGCCAGATCAGGTTGTCAAATTGAAGGAGAAACTATGAAGAAGATAGAAGCAATTATTCGCCCCCACCTGCTGGAAGGGGTCAAGGATTCGCTCCAGGCGCTTGGGGTTCAGGGGATGACCATCAGTGAGGTCAAGGGATTTGGCCGACAGAAGGGGCACACCGAGGTATATCGCGGAAGCGAGTACAAGGTTGAGTTTGTCCCGAAGGTGAAGGTTGAGGTGGTGGTTGATGATGAGATAGTCGAGGGAGTAGTCGACGCCATCGTCAAGACGGCACGTACCGGGAAGTTCGGAGACGGGAAGATCTTTGTCCTTCCAGTCGAGGAGGCGGTACGGATCCGGACGGGTGAGCATGGGATGAATGCGGTTTGAGGTGATGGTGAGGGGGGAGGTCCGTTTAAGGCGATGCTGGCACATCGCCAGGACACTCCCCCGGGCGAACCACAGCAGGTAACTGGACATCACCCGCGTGGAACAATCGGAGTGTATAACGCGTCGACATTGGCATACAAGCGTTGACACCTGCCGACTGTTCCTCCGGGTATTAAGACTGGAGGCAGGAGAGATGTTGAATCTGAGATTGAGAGCGGTTGGCGGGCGACGAATCGGCACCGGGAGTCTGGTCAGGAATTTGCTGGCCAGGAATCTGATGGTTGGAGTGTGGGGGGTGTTCTGCCTCGTTCAGGGGATGACCCTTGTCGGGTGGGCGCAGGTCTCGCCGTCGTCAACGAGTGAGGTTGGTCGGGCCGTGACGGTGGGTAATGCCGGAACGAAGGCGGCGACTCTGACCGATGCCGAGATGGCGCGGCTGGTGACAGCACTCGAGGAGCGTATTCGCCAGCTGGAAGATCGGATCGCAACCATGTCGGGCGGAGTGTCGGCCGGAGCGTCGGCCGGAGCGTCGGCCGGAGCAGCGGCCGGAGCGGTGGCAGCGGCCAGCCCGGCACCAGTGGCCGCCGTAGTCGAAAAGCTGGAGAAAGAGGTGACGGTTCTGAAGGAGGAGGCGAAGCAGACCAACCAGTTCATCAAGTTTCTGAAGGATGTCGAGGTGACCGGCATCGTCGATGGCTACTACAGCTTCAACAACAATCAGGTCGACATGTTCACCCAGGGTCGGGCGTTCGATGTGCGCCACAACTCCTTCAGTCTCCAGATGGCTCGGATTGGTCTCAACAAGGCCGCCACGACCGACAGTCCGCTCGGATTCCGGCTTGATGTCGGACTTGGGGAGACGGTCGACCGGATCATCTCGGTCAGCGACTACCAGCGGAATGAGGCGACCAAGCATCTCCTCCAGGCCTATGTCAGTTATGTCGCGCCGATTGGTAAGGGGCTGACGATCGATTTCGGAAAGATGTACACTCCGATCGGGGCCGAAGTGATCGACACCAAGGACAACTTCAACTACTCACGCGGGTTCCTCTTCACCTATGGGCCTTACTATCACATGGGACTGCGGGCAAAGTATGCGGTCAATGACAAGGTGGCAGTGACCGGGTTCCTCTTTGATGGGTGGGACAACATGTTTGAGAACAACCGCAACAAGGTGGCTGGAAAGACGACCGGAGTCCAGTTGAGCCTGACGCCGACAAAACGGTTGGCGCTGACGCAGACCTACCTCGGAGGTCCGGAGGCTCCGCTCGCCAATGTGCCGGCGGTCTCGAACCGGGACAACTGGCGTCACATCGCCGACACGGTGGTCAGTTACGTCGCGACCGACAAGTTCACCCTCCTTGGCAACTTCGTCGCCGGATCGGATGGAGACAATGACGGTAAGCGTGGAACGTGGAAGGGGATCTCGGCCGGGTTCAAGTATGCCTTCAACAACCGGTTCGCCTTCTCGCCACGGTTCGAGGTGCTCGATGACACGGCGGGCCTGCGGACTGGCACCGCCCAGTCGCTGAAAGGGTTGACACTGACCCAGGAGGTGAAGCTGGTCAACAATCTGCTGACCAGGTTTGAGTTCCGACGAGATCTCTCTGACAAGCCGTTCTTTGCCAATGCTGATGGCGGAACGCTCAAGAATCAGAACACATTCATCATTGGAATCAGTTATTCGATCTCGAGCCGCGAGCAGTAGATTCGCGGGATCGCAACAAGTTACTTCCGTAGCTGGTGCTTAGTTGATGGACTACTCGGCGGTGGGTCTTCGGGCCCACCGCATTTTTGTGTGTGCCCGACGGGTTGGCGCCGGGATTGGCAAACGTGGTCGAAGTGTCGCACAATGGGGCGATGATGGAAGACCAAAGCAGAGAGCAGGCGATAGGGCGATTGAGGGCGATGCCCCGGCTCAATCTGAGCCATCGGCCGAGTCCGATCGAGGAGTTACCGCGGCTGCGGGCGGCGCTCGGAGGTGGGCCGCGGATACTGATCAAGCGGGACGACTATCTTGGCCCCGGGTTTGGCGGAAACAAGGTTCGAAAGCTGGAGTATCTGCTCGCGGCGGCAAAGCGGGATGGAGCGGAGGTGGTGATCACCTGCGGCGGGGTGAAGTCGAATCACGCGCGGGTGACAGCGGCACTCTGCGCCCGGGTCGGGATGGAGTGCGTGCTGGTGCTCAATCCGGCAGCGGTGGGGTACGCCGGGCTTGAGCCGGCGAGCCTGCGGGCAGACCGGCTCTATGGGGCGAAGATCCGCCTGATTGCAGATCGAGCGGAGCGGCAGCCGGAGATGGAGCGGCTGGCGCAGCATTACCGGGCCGCGGGGCGGCAGGTGGTGGTGATTCCGCTTGGGGCCTCGGTGCCACTCGGAGCGATCGGATTGGTCGAGGCGGCGGGAGAGGCGGCGGCACAGCTGGCGGAGATGGGGGTCAGGGTCGACAGCCTCTATCATTGCAGTTCGTCGGGCGGGACGCAGGCCGGGCTGGTCGTCGGGCGGGAGATCTTTCCAGGGCTGGCGAGCGAAGTGATCGGGGTGAGTCCGGACGGCACACGGGAAGAGATCGCCAGCGTGGTCGAAGGGATCGCTCGGGGAGCGGAGGAGCTGCTTGGTCTCCCATCCGTGGCAGACGAGCGGGTGAGGGTGATCGACGATTACATTGGCGAGGGATACGGTATTCCGACCGCGGCTGGTGAGGAGGCGCTGGAGCTGCTGGCGCGAACAGAGGGCGTTCTCCTCGATCCGGTCTATACCGCCAAGGCGATGGCGGCAATGCTCGACCGTATCCGGTCAGGTCTGATTGCTGACGGGCAGACCGTGCTCTTCTGGCATACCGGCGGCCAGCTCGCAATCTTCTATGCACCGGAGCAGGAGGCCTGAGGCGATGGCCACCGGCTTCGAGACTCTCTGATCCGTAACCAGATGCGTAACTATTTGATCAAGTCGGATGCCCGGGCAAAGTCGCTGATCGACTATCGGGCAGAGTTGAACGACGAGCAGCGGGCAGTGGTCTTCGCCGGGAGCGGGCCGACACTGGTGATTGCCGGTGCGGGGTCGGGAAAGACGCGCACGGTGACCTTCCGAGTAGCGCGACTGCTGGAGGCCGGAGTTGCGCCCGGACGGATTATGCTGGTCACTTTTACGAACCGGGCGGCGCGAGAGATGCTGCAGCGGGTTGAAGGTCTCGTCAGGGCCGATGTGCGGCGGATTCAGGGCGGAACCTTCCACGCGATTGCCAACCGGCTCCTTCGTCGCCACGCCGTCAGTCTCGGTTACGGTTCGAACTTCACGATCCTCGACTCCGGGGATGCGACCGATCTGATCGATCTCTGCATCGACGATGCGGCGATCGACACCCGGGCCCGGCGATTTCCAAAAGGCGAGGTGTTGCGTGAGATGTTCAGTTACGCCACCAACACCGATACCCCCCTTGAGCAGATCATTGCCGGCAAGTATCCCCACTTTGAACCCCTCACCGCCCAGATTACCCGCGTTGATCGGCTCTACCAGGCCCGCAAGCTGGAGCGTAACTCGATGGATTACGATGACCTGCTGGTCAACTGGAAGCGATTGCTCGGCGAAAAGTCGGAGATTGCCGCCATCTACCAGGACCAGTTTCAGCATATTCTGGTCGATGAATTTCAGGATACGAACACTCTCCAGGCCGGCATCATCGATCTGCTGGCGGAGAGGCATCGCGGGCTGATGGTGGTGGGTGATGACG
>JBEGMZ010000258.1:0-3190 GCA_041182745.1 Acidobacteriota bacterium | reverse complement strand
GACTGGGGCGTTACTGCTATGCCATTGGCAGCAACATTGAGGCGGCACGCTACGCCGGAATCAATGTCTGGGGATACCAGATTGGGTACTACGTTATCCTCGGCGCCCTGAGCGGACTGGCCGGTGCGATCGAGACCTCGCGGACGGTAACCGGGCAGCCGAACGCCGGTGAGACCTACGAGCTGAACGTTATTGCCTCGGTCGTCATCGGAGGCGGGAGTCTCAGCGGTGGACAGGGGACGGTGGTCGGCACAATAATCGGATCGCTGATCATGGGAGTCCTGGCGAATGGTGGAAATCTGCTCCAGATCTCACCATTCATTCAAAAGATCGTCATTGGGGCAGTGATCGTGCTCGCTGTGACCTTTGACGAATATCAGCGGCGGCGGCTGGATAACGCCGAGGGTTAGACGAAAACAGACAAGGATAAGACAGAAGCAATGAAACTGATACAATTCAAGACAGCAACAGTAGCGGGTCCCCGACTGGGGATGCTGACAGGGGATGTGGTGGTCGATATCACGGCGGTCGCCCCCGATGTGCGCGGAATGATCGAGCTGGGGGCGGAGGGTCTGCGGGCAGCGGCGCAGGTCGGTGGCGGAGCCGCCTATGGGGTTGGAGCGGTCGAGTTTCTGCCGGCGGTTACTCCGAGCAAGATTCTGTGCGTCGGTCGAAACTACTACGAGCACGCGAAGGAGGGCGGCGATGAGCCACCACCGATGCCGTTGCTCTTCAACAAGCTGCCGACGACGCTCAATGCTCACGATGGGGCGGTCACGCTCCATTCGATCAGCGAGCAGATCGACTTTGAGGCCGAACTGGCAGTGATCATTGGGCGTCGGGCGAGCCGGGTCAGCGAGGCGGAAGCGCTCGACTATGTCTACGGTTATTCCTGTCTCAACGATATCAGTGCGCGGGACCTGCAATTTGCCGATGGGCAGTGGATGCGTGGAAAGAGCCTTGACGGCTTCGCCCCGATCGGACCGTGGGTGGTGACAAAGGACGAGATCTCCGACCCGCAGGCCCTTGGAATCGAGGGACGGCTCAACGGCGAGACGATGCAGAAATCGAACACCAGCAATATGATCTTCAAGGTGGCCTACCTGATTCACTACATCTCACAGGGCATCACTCTTGAGCCCGGTGATGTGATCGCAACCGGCACGCCAGAGGGCGTCGGAGTCTTCCGCAAGCCCCCGGTTCTGCTCAAGGACGGAGACGTCTTCGAGGTGATCATTGACGGGATCGGGACGCTACGAAACAACTTTGTGAGTCAGTGATGAGTGAGTACTTCATCGGAATCGACAGTGGAACCCAGAGTACCAAGGCGATACTCTTCGATGCCGAGTCGGGTGAGGTGGTCGCCGGAGTGGGCCGGTCGTATGACCTGATCGACGGCCTGCCGGCCGGCCATAAGGAGCAGCATCCATCCGACTGGATTCGAGCAGTCCGGGAGACGATCCCCGGCCTGCTCGACCAGGCGGGCGTTGATCGCTCGCTGGTCCGGGGGATCGGCGTCTCTGGCCAGCAGCACGGCTTTGTCGCGCTCGACGAGCGGAACGAGGTGATCCGCGCTGCAAAGCTCTGGTGTGACACCAGTACCTCCGATGAATGCCGGGAGATCATCGACGCCCTGGGGGGTCTTGAGAGTACGATCGGCGAAGTCGGAAACGGGATACCCGCCGGCTTCACCGCTTCAAAGATCCTCTGGATGAAGAAGTATGAGCCGGAGAACTATTCGCGGCTCGCGAAGGTGCTGCTGCCCCACGACTACCTCAACCTCTACCTGACCGGGAGGTACTGCACGGAATGCGGTGACGCCTCGGGCACCGGGTTGCTCGATGTCAGACGACGGCAGTGGTCACGGCGGGCGACGATGGCGATCGACGCCGGGCTGGAAGCGAAGCTTCCGGATCTGGTGGTGGCAGATCGTCCGATCGGAACTGTGCGCCCGGAACTGGCCGCCGAGTGGGGACTGCCATCCGGGGTGCGGGTGAGCCCGGGCGGCGGCGACAATATGATGGGAGCAATCGGGACGGGCAACGTCCGGGAGGGTGTCGTCACGGTCAGTCTTGGAACCTCAGGCACGATCTACGCGTCCAGTGGGCGGCCGGTGATCGATCCACGGGGTGAAGTCGCGGCGTTCTGTGACTCGACCGGGCGCTGGCTTCCGCTAGTCTGTACGATGAACGTTACCGTGGCGACCGAAATGGTGCGAAACCGATTCTCGCTCTCGCACGATGAACTGACTGCAGCCGCAGCCTCAACCCCGGCAGGTAATGACGGGCTGATGCTGATCCCCTTCTTCGAGGGGGAACGAACCCCAGATGTTCCCGATGGAACCGGCGTCTACCTTGGTCTTCGCGAACAGACCTATACGGTTCCACACTTTGCGCGGGCAGCGATGGAGGGGACGACGCTTGGCCTTGGCTACGGACTGAATCGCCTGCGCGACCTTGGACTTGCGCCGCGCGAGATCCGTGCAACAGGTGGTGGGGCACGTAACAGAGTCTGGCGGCAGGTCATGGCCGATGTCTTCGATGCCGAGGTCGTCGGTGTCGACAGTGAAGAGGGGGCCGCACTTGGAGCCGCTCTGCAGGCTCTCTGGGTCTGCCGAAACGAGGATGGGCAGCCGGCTCCGATCGAGACGATCTGCGATCGCTATGTCCGGCTCGACGAGACGACCCGGGCCTGTCCGGCCCGTGACAGGGTCGAGCGGTATCGCCGAATGCAGCAGATACACGACCAGGCGGTCCGCGATCTGGGAGATGTCTTTACCGCTCACCGCCGGATTATCGCCCGCTGATTACCGATTGAAACGGCGCCGGTGCGCCACAACGTCAAAGATTCGAGGCCGGAGCCATCACCCCAACCCCGGCGGAGTTACGATAATGCAAGGAACCAGAGTTGGCCTGATCGGCCTTGGGATCATGGGGCAGCCAATGGCCCGCAACCTGCTGCGAGCCGGTTTCCAACTGACCGTGGCAACGCGGAGGCCGGGCAAAGCCGAACAGTTCGCCACCGCCAACGAAGCTCTTGGCACTGTTGAGGCCGTCGAGACACCATCGAGGGTCGCGTCAACCTCCGATATCATCATCATCATGGTCACGGATACACCCGACGTAGTAGCGGTGTCCCGCGGAGAGGAGGGCATCTTCGCAACTGCCCGACCCGGCTCGATCATCATCGA
>JBEGMZ010000257.1:0-5365 GCA_041182745.1 Acidobacteriota bacterium | reverse complement strand
ATCACAATCTCCCCGATCTTCAGGCCGGTTGAATCTCACCGGGTACGAAAGGCAGGTCAGTTACCCATGACTCTCCAAGGCAGATCTCACCCCGCCACACACTGAGGGCCGTACCAGGATTCAGATAGTGACGGTGGACATAGCCGAGGGCAATCGGCTTTCCGAGCGTCGGGCTGACAGTGGCACTCGTCACGTTGCCGACCCTGCGACCAGCGAGCGCACCGTCGACCGCTCGCAGTTCTATCTCTGCCAGCTCCGTGAGCGGCTTCTCAAGCAGCAACCCACGCAGCTGTCGGGCCGGTTGCCCCCGCCAGTGGATCCGGGCGATCACTTCCTGGCCGAGGTAGCAGCCCTTGGTAAAGCTGACGGCATCGCCAAGGCCAGTCTCGAGAATGATGTACTCTTCGCCGGCATCGACGCCCTCGCGCGGAACACCGGCTTCGATGCGTGCCACCTCGAACGCCTCCGCTCCAACCGCGAGCGCTCCGGCGGCGAGCAGTCTCTCCCGCACCGTCTCCGCGTCCTTCCGCGGAATAAAGAGGTCGAAGCCGGGAAGCCCGCACCGTCGATGAACGGCAACTCGGACTCCTACCCCGTCGATCACTACCTGCTCGTGACTGTACTCGTGACTGCCAGTCAGGGTCACTCCGAGCGCACTGACAACCCTTCCCGCCTCCGGCCCTTCCACACCAAGCAGCACAAGGTCGTCGCTCTGATCCTCGACGAAGAACTCTCCGGCCGGAATGAAGCGACTCAGATTCCGAAATATCTTTTCGCGGTTGATACCGTCTACTTCCAGCAGCAGGGAGTCGGGGTCACGGTAGATTCGCGCCAGCGCCATCAGTTTCCCCTGCAGGTTTGGAAACGCCACCAGTGTTCCCGCCCCTGGCACGAGCGATTTTACATCGTTGCTTACCAGACCGTTCAGAAACTGAACGGCGTTCTCTCCGCTCAGCCGCAGTTTCCCGCTCCCCGACAGGTCGATCACTGCCGCTCCGTCCCGAATGGAGCGATATTCAAGGTTCGCTCTTGTCATATCAGTTTTTCTGAGTGCCAGTCAGCTTTACAGAAGACCGGTTCTTGACCCGTGCTGATCAGAACTCCAAGTCGATCACCAACTAAAAATAAGAGGCCCCCCTCGCACCAGCGCGGGAGGAGCCCCTGACTCATTGACCAGTTGCAGCGGATCAGGCCGAGAATGAACTCCCGCAGCCACATCCACCCTGAGCGTTCGGGTTGTTGAAGGTGAAACCAGAGCCCATCACGCTGTTGACATAGTCGATTTCAACATTGTCGAGGTACTGGGCGCTGAACATATCGACAAAGAAACGCAGGCCTGCCGCCTCGACCACCTCATCCCTCTCCTTGGGCGCCTCTTCGATATGCATCCCATACTGCAGACCTGAACATCCACCCGGCTTGACGCTGAGACGCAGCCCTCCCGTACCGTTGATCTGCTCGGTTTCCAGAAACTTCTTCACCTCAAGCGCGGCTGAATCGGTAATCATCAAATTCATAAACTAAATCTCCTTGTACAAACTAGACTGATCAACACCTGTCATAGCCAACATGACCAATTTAACCAAGTTAACAAACGTAACCAGTAAGCAGGGGCCATACCGAACCGCAACCCGGACCGTCACCCCATAAGCCCGCTCCGGGGCTTCGCTGTCTGCCGATGCCGCCCGATTGCAGCACAAACCGCACCGGGCAGAAGGCGATCAATAACCTCACTTGGGAGGATATGACAATCAAAAAGGCGCGTCAATTACCTCTTCAGGTCGAGAACCGGTAGCGCTTTCGGGGCCGTCAGCGCCTCGATGCTGACCTGAGCCGCAACCTGCCGGGCGATCGACTGAAAGGCCTGCGCCTGCGTACTCTGCGGTTGTCCGACCACGACCGGCACTCCAAGGTCACCACCTTCACGGATACTAAGCGCAATCGGTACCGATCCGAGGAAGGGAATACCGTATCTCTCGGCCAGCGCCTCGCCTCCACCGTTTCCGAAGATGTGATAGCGCTCACCGTGAGCACACTCAAAGTAACTCATATTCTCGACAATGCCGAGCAGTGGAACCTGAAGTTGCTCGAACATACTGTAGGCTTTACGGACATCACTCAGTGCCACCTCCTGCGGTGTGGTGACCAGTACTGCGCCAGAGACCGCCACCATCTGGGCGAGGCTCAACTGAACATCGCCGGTGCCGGGTGGCATATCGACCACGAGGTAGTCGAGTTCACCCCATTCGACCTGCCGCAGGAACTGGGAGACGGCGGAGTGCAGCATCGGACCGCGCCACACAATTGCCTTGTCCCCGGGATTGAGCAGGCCGACCGACATAGTCTTCACGCCGTGATAGACCGGCGGAACGATCATCGTCCCCCGGGCAGTTGGAAGGTCGTTCCCACCCATCATGATCGGGACATTGGGGCCATAGATGTCAGTGTCGACTATTCCGACCCGCGCCCCCATCAACGCCAGTGAGACCGCGAGGTTGACTGAGACGGTCGACTTGCCGACCCCGCCTTTGCCGGAGCTGACGGCAATGATGTGCCTGATGCCGGCGATCTCTGACTTGTCGATCGCTCCCCGCGCCTTCGGAACCTCGGCGTCCATCTTCACCTCGACGCGCTCAACCCCCGGAATTGCCATGACCGCCTTCTCAGCCTCGAACTTCAGCTGGTCGCGTACCGGGCACGCCGGCGTCGTCAGTACAAACCGAAATGAGACGATCCCACCGCAGATCGCCACATCACGGATCATATTGAGCGTCACGATATCCTTGTGCAGGTCCGGATCCTTCACCGCGCGCAACGCCTGGCGCACCTGATCCTCACTGACCAACCCTGCCGTCCTGACTTCCTCCATGCTTCTCTCCTGTCTGAATCTCTCCGAATTGGGCCCCTCGTCTCCACTGCCATCTGTCTGGCCTAACGCCGTCAGTCTCGCCGTGGCCGGGCTCTGAATTGTCTGCCTGCGGTGCGATCAGCAATCACTTTGCGATCAGCGATCCGGGGTCACTTCAAGCTCCTGTTTCTGTTCTTTCCCGGTTCCTGTCCGGTGTCCGGATTGTGATGAGGCCGGATGGCTCTCACTGCCTGTCGCCCGCAGCGTCACGGGCGGATGGATTCGAAACTCGCAGACCCGATCACCATCCGCGATCCGGCATTCGCGCACCACCTCGCAACCGAGGGACTCACGGTAGACTCGCAGCTCCTGCTCACAGATGGAGGGGTATTTGACTGCAACGCTCTCGGTCGGGCAATGACGTTGCCTCATGCGATATGATCCATCCCGCAACCGCCGACTCTCAGCCAGGAATCCACGCCCACTCATCACCCGTGCCAGACCGCGAACCCGCTCCTCGAATTCGAGCCCCGCCAGCTCTGCGCTCAGATGGTCGACCAGCTCGTCTGCCCGGTCCGCGAGGATCTCCTCAAGCGCCTCGGGCCCGTGACGCCGCGCGACGATCCCCAGCACATCTATTGCCAGCTCATCATACTGCTGCGGAAAGAGCCGCTGTGCCTTTGCGGTCAGTCGGTAGATGTAACGCGGTCGCCCACGCTCGTGCCGCTGCTCTTCATAGATCACCAGCCCGTCACTCTCAAGCAGGCTCAGATGCCGCCGAACGCAGACCTTCGATATTCCCATCGACCGGGCAAGGCCATCCACGCTCATCGCGCCATTATCTTTCAGGAGCTCGATGATCGCGCTGCGCGACGACTTCAATATGTGATCCACACCTGCACCTGCCATACCTGCATCTTATCGACCGGCCCGGGATTATGTCAACAATTCAGTTGTTAAATTTTCCGTTTCATTTCTTTCGCGAAGAGGTGCGAATTTCCATTGAGACATGTTATATTGACGCTTCTTTGGGTGACGCAGGGTGCCCGCCCTGCATAGCTGCACAAGCGAGAAGCTGTTCAGTTGAGAAGCTGTTCAGTTGAGAATCTGCACAGTTGTTGCCCTGCTTTAGCGATTTGCTTATTTTAAGATTTGCTCATTTTAGGTTGTTTCATCTTATTCGGTTGTTTCAATTGGTACCAATTCCTGAAAAGACTACTTCTAATGAAAGGAAAGCATGTCTGTCACGACAATAAATGACCTTCCCGGGCGCAGGGATCAGAGTTTCGAGGAGGTTGAGACCGTAACAATCAGGTTTGCCGGTGACTCCGGAGACGGAATGCAGATTACCGGCACGCAGTTCACCTCGACTTCGGCCATCATCGGCAACGACATCTCGACCCTGCCCGACTTTCCGGCCGAGATTCGTGCGCCAGCCGGGAGTCTTCCCGGTGTCTCTGGCTTTCAGTTGAACTTCTCAAGCCAGGATATACGAACGCCGGGTGACGAACCGAACGTGCTGGTGGCGATGAATCCGGCGGCGTTGAAGGTCAACGTCGCCGATCTCGAGAAGGGTGGGATACTGGTCGTCAACACGGACGAGTTCTCCGAGGGCAATCTGAAGAAGGCCGGGTATGCCTCGAACCCACTCGAGGATGGATCGCTCAAGGCCTACCGGTTGCTTGAGATTCCGATCACTTCACTGACCCTGAAAGCGGTTGAGCCGACGAAACTCCCTTTCAAGCAGGCGGAGCGTTGCAAAAATTTCTATTCGCTTGGGCTGATGTACTGGCTCTATGATCGGCCGATGGAGCCGACGCTCAACTGGATTACGGCAAAGTTTGCCGGCAAGCCCGAGATCGCCGAGGCAAACGTCCTGGCGCTCAAGGCGGGTTATAACTACGCCAACACGACCGAGATCTTCAATACCAACTATCGGGTGGCGAAGGCGCAGATCAAGCCTGGCCGGTATCGCAATATTACTGGCAACGAGGCGACGGCGATCGGCTTTATTGCCGCATCGCAGCTTGCCGGGCGTCCGCTCTTCTATGGCAGCTACCCGATCACACCGGCCTCAGATATTCTGCACGAGCTTTCAAAGCACAAGAATTTTGGCGTAAAGACATTTCAGGCCGAGGACGAGATCGCGGCGATTGGGGCGGCGATCGGGGCCTCGTTCGCGGGCAGCATTGGGCTGACAGGGACGAGTGGACCGGGGGTGGCGCTCAAGTCAGAGGCGATCGGACTCGCGCTGATGACAGAACTGCCGCTGGTGATCATCAATGTCCAGCGAGGTGGGCCATCGACCGGTCTGCCGACCAAGACGGAGCAGGCGGATCTGCTGCAGGCGCTCTTTGGTCGGAACGGAGAGTCCCCGGTCGCGGTGGTTGCTCCGGCGACACCGGCCGAATGCTTCACTATGGCGATCGAGGCGGTACGGCTCGCAACGAAGTACATGGCACCGGTCTTCTTCCTCTCGGATGGATACCTCGGCAACGGTTCTGAGCCGTGGGAGAT
>JBEGMZ010000256.1:0-2938 GCA_041182745.1 Acidobacteriota bacterium | reverse complement strand
CGGTTTGCCCACCCCCTATATGCCAATATCCAGTGAGACACCTTGCCCAAATAGTTTAATATACAGGGCGAAGGGAGCAATGTATGGCAATGAGCGATCCCAACCAGTCTGAGCAGAATCAACCCGGCCCCGCTCCGGATCCCGAAGTGCGGTCCAAACCTGAAAGACGCAGGTTTACCGCCGAGTACAAGCGACGAATCTTGAAAGAGGTGGTCGCCTGTAAGGATCTAGGTCAGATAGGTGGTAAGCCTTCGGTGATCCGGCGTGAAATCTCCATGTCCCTTCTCTATCCTCCCCTCCGTACCCATTTCACGTCACCGGAGGAAATTTATGGATTCCACTTTCCCACAGGACCTGCTCGATCTCAAAATCCGTGTCGATCACTGGCGCACCACCCGTCGCTTCATTCGTGAAGCCCTGCCAACTGAGCTGCGCGACGCCATTACCGAATCTCTCTCACGCCACCCTGTCAGACTTATCAAAAAGGCTCTCAAACTCGATCCTTATCGTTTCAGGATGTCTTCCCCGCCAGTCTCCGTCAGCCCTCGCGATCATCAACGCATCGACTTTGTGACCCTTCCTCACCCGTCTGTCCCAACTTCGGTTGAACCCGTCCGGCCAGACCTTTGCCAGATCCGCATCGATCGCCGCGATGGTTCAAACATTCTCATCACCGTCCCACCATCGAGTGTCGACATCATCAAGCTCATTTGTGCTGAATTTCTTAGTGGTGTCTCACAATGATTCAGCTCATCCCTCAACTGCGCATCCTCATCGCCTGCCAGCCCATCGATTTCCGTAATGGCATCGATGGGCTCGCCGCCCTCTGCAAGCAGAAGCTCGCCGAGGATCCTTTCTCCGGCGCCCTCTTTGTCTTCCGTAACCGCCGCGGATCGGCTCTCAAACTGCTCTGTTACGACGGCTACGGTTACTGGCTCATCACCCGTCGCCTTTCCGAAGGTCGCCTGCGCTGGTGGCCCGATCATCCGGACTTGCCACTCTTTCCCGTCGAGTCTCAACAACTCGCGGTTCTTCTCTACAATGGCCTTCCCGAGATGGCCTCCTTTGCCGCACCCTTTCGTAAACTTGATCCTGTTTTCTCTCAGGCAGCTCTCGCTGATCGCTCCTCCCGGTAATTCCAGGGTAAGTATCGCTCCGGATACTGTGCCGCCTCCGCTTCCTCGCGGATGATCGTCAAGAGGTATTCCCACGCATCCACCCCATTCAACCGACAGGTCTGGATCAGCGACGTCAGGATATCTCCAACCTCTGCACCGCGTTCTGTTTTGAAGAAGAGCGAGTTCTTTCTCAACAGCACCACCTTCCGCAGCGCCTGCTCTGCCAGGTTGTTATCCAGTGGCGCTTCGCCATCTCTCAGCCAGAGCGTCAGTCGATCCCAATGTCTCCGCCAATATCGCAGCGCTTTGCCAAGATCTGAGTTTGGCTCCACCCGCACCTCATCGAGCTGTCGGTCAATCCACTCTCGCAGCACTCTCATTACCGGAGCGCTCTTCTCCTGGTGATGCGCCAGTCGCTCCACTGGATCCATCAGCAGGGCCTCTTCCTCGTTCCGGTAGATCTCCCTGATGATATTGAAGACATATGTGCTCTCCGCCGGATATTTCTCTCGTATGTCATAGAGCTCGCGTCTGGCATGGACCAGACAGTAACCACTGCGACTGCTCTTCACCTTGCTCAGGTTCGCCGCCAGCGCGTCGCACATCAGGATGATCTCCGGGATGTCCGCCGCTCTCTTCGTCAGCAAATCGGCCAGATTACTCCCGGCGTGTGTTCTCCCACTCCGGTAGATCGCAATCTGTTTCCCTTCATACCTGACCACCAGCGCTGTCGTTTGTGTCGCCGCTCCCTTTGTCTTCTTGTCCTCTGCCAGACAGGAGAGAATGCGAACCCGGGTGTCGTCAAAATTACAGATGCTGCCATTGGCTGCCAGCTTCTGCAGGTACAGGAAGATTCCCAATCCGGCTCTGGCCGTCTCCGCTGACCTCTCCCACATGACCGATTCAGACATCGGTACGCCGCGCATCTCCTGCATCGCCGACATTCTCGTCCAGGGCAGCCCATAGCCGTACTTCAGCAGCGCAATTGTTGCATCGCACGTCGGATCGTATGTCTGATACTTCACTCCCGGCGGCAGTGGAGCCTCGTATCGCTGCTGGCAACTGCTGCAGCGCAGCACTTCCCGTCGGTAGATCGTCGCGTTGATGAGCGGCTCACTCCGGAACTGCAGCAATGCCGTTGGTTCATCCAGGTCGTAAAGTCGCCCCTTTCCAATGCATTCCGGACAGGGATCGCCAGGACGCAGATCCTTGTTGCTGCATTCGACGACTGTCGCCCCGGTATAGTCTGAAAGTGGTCGGTGGCCGTGCCCCTTGCTCTTCACCTTGGTTTCACACTCCTGATGCAGAGCCTTTTCTCCTGTCACAGGATCTTCTGACGGGCCTGTTTCACCACCGCCAGTCTTATCTGATGCCGACTTTTTTGATGATTTGTGACGTTCTGACTTTTTTCCAAAGATCAGCTTCTTCAACTTGGTGATTGACGTGTTCTTCTTCTCGAGCAGCAGAACCAAAGACAGAACAGTTCGCAGCAATCGCTCGATCTTATCTCTGGCTGCAGGATCGAGGCTGCTTGCGCGGATCTGCCTGATCAGGCCTTCAATCTCCGACTTGCTCGTGGTCGGAATACTTTCATCTTCCATTGCTTTGTCACCTCTGTGGGGGATTTTCCTACTGAGGTCTCAGCAATAGCATGATCGACTAGAAATTAATAGTCCGATTTCCAGTCAGAACGATATTTTTCTGCAAGTCACGCCGCTTCACCGAAGGCTTACCATTCAACAATCATTCAGAACCTGACGAACTAAATAAAATCATAATGGTAATCGGTATGCATTCGAGGCCATACCGATTACCATTGA
>JBEGMZ010000255.1:0-4529 GCA_041182745.1 Acidobacteriota bacterium | reverse complement strand
CTATTGATATTACGTCGCATTTTGTAGATCCAGAGCGGTCGGGCCTCCACTGAATTGGGGCGCTGAATGGTTGACTGGCGATCTGCTTAGCCAGGGGGGATGGGGATTGAACGCCGGGGAGGAGCGTCTGATCAGGTGGCTCTGATCGGGTGGTCGGTCAGATATTTCCAGCCTGGGTCAGCAAGAAGATCCAGTTCCGAGACACCGTCCTCCGGGCTGCCAGGAAGAAGAAAGACAGCATCTCTCGCGATCGATCGCGGATCGACCAGCCGGATCGCTTCAAGAATCCCCTCAAAGGTCTGAGGACTCCACCGCTCATCGTTTCCGATCGTCGCAAGCATCTCGCGGAACCGGGTCGCCAGCCCGGCGTAGGTTGGACAAAAGGCATCTTCTCCAGCGTCGTCATCGACCATCACTTCACGATTGTCGATCAGCATCAGGATCGAGATGACCACAAACTCCTTCTCGCTCGAGGATCGATGAAGCTGGTCGGGGGATGCACCAATCTCCTCACCCGAGGATGCGATCGAGGATTCGATCTCGTTACGCCACTGGTTGAACTGATCGATTGCCTCTCCAGCATTGCGCTGAAGCTCCCAGAATCCGTACTCCCACGCATATCGATTCTCGATCAGCAGGGAAGTGATCGACTTCAGGAAATCTCTCTTTCGGGTGATTTCACCCGGTTCCGGGATGGCAACTGACACCTTGTCGCCACCGGCTGTACCGATATTCTGTGCCAGAATGGCTTCTTCAGTCTGCTGTATAAGATCGGCCAGCCGCGATCGAAGCGAGTCCGTCCCGAAGACCCTGACCGCCATCTGCAGACCGAGAAACAGTGCCTCTCCGTCCTCCTCCCCCTTTCTAACAAAGAGAGAACGTCTTCCCGGATTGAATCCACGGGAGTCCCGCGCGGAATAGATCAGATAAGCCCCCCCCGCGAATAGCGCGGAGAAGATGAACATTGAGATCAGGTAGTTGTCGGTACTCATTGGTGCTCCTCTGTCCACCTACCCTGATAGTCCGCTACCCGTCCGCCCGAAGGAACCGGAGCGCCCCCTCGCGGTGCCGGTGATCGTTCCACCTGGCGTAACTCGAACCGATGTTCGCCCGAAGCCGGTCGGTCGGATCTTTCCAACTCCGCTCAACTGGCCGGCAGCGGTTGTCCGGGTGGTCGAAAAGATGGTTGCCCTTCTCACCGGCTGGTAGGCAGCCGGCTGGTAGGAGGGCAATGACGCCGGCCGGGTCAGCGCCGGGCCTCCTCCCTGAAGCGGGATGATCTGACGCGGAGGAGTCAGCGCATAGTGGGCGAAGAAGAGCCAGTGGGCGGCGGAACTGCCACCATAATAGTAACGATCTCGTCCCGTCCCACTCGCCAGACTTCCCTCGGGGGTCCTGAAATCAGAAAGCCGGAGCATCTGAACTTCAATACCGTTCGACTTCCAGTCGACAAACTCCTCGTTCAGGTCGTCCTGTTCTGCCGTCTGTCGCCCATCGGCAACCAGATAGATAACCTTTGCCATTCCTCGCGCCTTCAGTTCTGTCGCCGAGGGAACACGCGCCATCCATCGGTTGTCGAATTGATCGGAGGAGTCGCGGTAGTCACTGAGCCGCTTTGAATCGAGCATCAGCATCACTGGAGCCTCCACCCCAGGCTTGATACGCTTCTCCTCAACCTCCCGAGCATAGTAGAGCATCGATCCCAGCGTCTCGTGAGCCGGGACGACTCCGAGGGGATGTGGCCAGTTGTCGAAGGCCGGTACCAGCGTCACCGTGTCGGCCAGCCTTGCCCCCACCGCGACGGCGGCGGGTCCTGGCAGGTCGGCGATCAACAGCGAACGATTCGCGTCAGGCGACTGCGCCAGCAACTCGCGCAGCCCACCCGCCCTCCGATAGGCATCTTCAGCCTCTTGGTTATGGAAAAGCTTTATTCGTGAGTTGAGCGATGGCTGGCCCAGTGACTGGAGCATGGTCGCCACGAAGAAGGGCTGCCAACTTGCACTGGCCGGCTGGTAGACACCAATCAGATAGGACGGATCGTAGCCAGTGAAGCTCTGATTGCGACTGTCAACCCTCACCTCACCGGAACCGAAACGAAGCAGATCCTCGTTCGTTCCAACCGACCACCCCTCGCGTCGCTGCAGTTCGAGCGAGTCGAGTATGACGTCACTCTCTTCCGGGGTGAGCCAATTGTAGATATTCACACCAGCGATCCCCGCCACTCCAGTGATCGCCATCCCAAGGCCGACGGCCCGTCGCGAGAGGTGACCTCCAAACCACTCCCCACTCGAGCCAGGCCGTCGACCCATATCAGCGCCTGCCTCCGAACTCTCTTTTTCCAGCTCTCTTTTCCAGCCCATAGACTATTACCTCAACCACCAACAACGTAACAATGAATCCGATTATACAATCAGTTCGATCACCGCGCATCAGGCAAATTTTAACGCCGGTTTTTCGACCAATGGACATCCTGGAGGCAGATGGGGGACACCTGATCTGGTCGGACAAGATGGGACACTCCTCTCAGCGGGGATCCTGGTTCTTTCCCCGCTCTGACTGTCCCACCGCCTGTAATCTTAAGGTCTTTGCACTGGCTCGATGTTCAGATCGTCAACTCTGAAGACCTCACCGTGCAGTGATCTGAATCCAAAAGTGCCATAGAGGTATTTCTCTCTGTCGGTTGAGACATCGGTCCAGACACCGAGATCGTTGGTCTCACCCGTCTCGTTCGAGGTGATGCTGTGCTGAATGGTAAAGTCACGAACCGTCAGGTTGATGGTGTAGGAGGACTGGGTGGTAATGTCGGCCAGCAATGGCACCGGCGTTCCAACCGGCATTGGCGTCGCGCCATTTCTGACAAGAAAGGTGTGAAACCGGCGGGGCGTCAGGTTTGTCGAACCCGGGCCGGAGATGTGAAAAAGGTAGTAGTTCTGGCCCGCCGGATCCATTCTGACCGCCCAGCTCGCCCCCTTCCCGTCTTCAAACCAGACGGTAAAGTTGACCTGGATATCGCGATAGACCAGACCGCCCAACTGCCCGATCTGGGATCCTCTGACAGTCAGCCTCTTGTTTCGGTTGTCTCCCGATACGCTCCATTCCGTCGGAGCTCTCCACTGGGTGAGCGAATCGAAGAAGTCGGATACTCCGGCCGAGGTGACGACCGGCAACATTTCAACCTTAAATTTCCGGGGGCCCGGGGTGAGTGTGGTCTGCAGCTTCCACGGCTGAAACCCGGTCATCTCGGCTGAGATCGTCCGTTCCACCGATCGGTCGAGATCATAAAGAATCTGCAGGCGGCCATTATCGGTGATTCGACCCTGTAGCGCTCCGTCGATCAGGATGGCCGCTCCCGCAGGTCCCTCCACTTCAAGGCGCGCCACCCGGGTCAAGGGTATTCGGCCAAAGCTTACCTCTTCACCCACCTCGACCACTTCAAAGCTGTCTTCAAAGTCGTTATATTCCGGGTGGACAATTCGGAGGCGATGGTCGCCGGGCTTGATCTCCTCGATGCTGGTGACACCACTTTCATCGACCGTTGCCCGTTCTTGGCCATCGATCAGTACCTGCGCTCCCGCCGGCAGATCTCGCAGCTTCAACGAGGCGGATTGTGCATTCAACCTGACTCGTACAACCGTCTGCCGGCTCAAGGGACGAGACTTGACCACCGAGTTTGCGTAACCGGGATGGCTGACCTCGATCAGATAGCTCTTGTCACGCGGCAGGGTAAATTCAGCCTGACCTTTCTCGATGTCCGCCCCCGCTCTTCCCACTTCACTGCCGTCAAGCCGGCTGACCCTGATCTGCCCGGGCAGAACTGGCTCCACCAGCACGACCAGAACCCCTCGCGTCGCGGCCTGCCGGGTGGATGTTCTCACCTTAACCGTCTCTGAGCCTGACCGCTCCTTGGGCCTCGTCACGGTGTAGCGGCGCTGTCCGGATACCGATACGGTCGTCATTGCCATCACGAGGAAAGCCGGAACGAAGAAGGCGACCATCCGCCCCATTCCCCGAACCGACCGCCGTGCAGCCTCTGCCGTTTGTGATGGGCGCTGTGACGGGGACCCGGACTGTGTCCGCAGATAGCCACTCAACACCTCTCCGCCTGCTGTTCTCATCTCAAGGTGACAAGCAGTAATCGTCCCCGATCGCGATCGAAACATAAGGATCTCCATCTGCTCAAACTCTGCTCAAACTTTGGTTGCTATCGACCCGCTGCCGACGCCGGAGCAGATCCCGACCCTCCCACTTCTACGCACCTCTTTTCACCTCTTTGTGGGTCACCTTTCTTATGGTCAATCCTCACTCTTCCGACCCGTGGCTGCAGCCTGATCACGCGCACAACGGAATCCGACGTAGTCATAGCTGATCCCTGGCCGATCGAAGAACCTGTCCGTCGCCGTCTGCTCTTTCGCCGGTACCCGGAACCCTCCGCCCCGAATGATCCGGTTACCATCATCAGGTTTCGCCGAACTGCCAGGGTAGGGGTGATACTCACTCTCGGTCCACTCGGCGACATTTCCGGCCATGTC
>JBEGMZ010000254.1:0-6299 GCA_041182745.1 Acidobacteriota bacterium | reverse complement strand
AGATCCAAGAGGCGATTGAATCGGCCGGCCTCGCCGGAGCCGTCCGGATCATCCCTGGAGCCGATCGACAGAGCCTGATTGGTCTTTACCGGACAGCCGCGGCTGTTGTCTACCCGTCACGCGCTGAAAATTGTCCCTTTGTTCTGCTCGAAGCAATGGCTCTCGGCCGACCCATCGCCGCTTCTGACATACCCGCGATCGTCGAGACTTGCGGCGATGCCGCCATCTACTTTCATCCGGATGATCCGGTTGCGATGAGTCAGCAGATGGCGCGACTTCTGCTCGACGCCGAGCTGCGAGATCTTCTGAGTAGCAATGGAATCCGGCGCGCGGCTACCCTTTCGTGGCCGGTGGCCGCTCGCCGGACTCTCGACCTCATTCTCCGTCTTGCTGCTGAGACCTCTTCAGTCTGATCACCCCGGTCCTGAGCCAAATATTCCGGTTGACACAATCTGAGTTTATATTTAGTCTAACCAGGCATGGCAAGACTTGATTACAAAGCGGTAGCGGCAATGGTCGAGGGATATGGGCTGAAGATGACTCCGCAGCGCCGGGCGATCGTCGAGTATCTGCAGACCTGTGTCGACCACCCAACCGCCGAAGAGATCATGGTTGCGGTCAATGAGCGCTTTCCGATGACCTCACGGCCGACGGTCTACAATACTCTCAACTGGCTGAAGGGCGCGGGGCTGATCAACGAAGTCTTTGAGGGAGGCGCGATCCGTTACGATCCGAACACCTCCCGACATCACCATTTCGTCTGCCGTCGGTGTGGAAGGGTGGAAGATATCGACACCGGATCGGTTGGTGAGATCGTGCCTGGCCCATTGATGGGCGGACAGAAGATCGAGTCACTCCAGCTGACATTCCGCGGGCTCTGCCGTGGATGCCAGTGAGCGTCGCGCCGATGCAGTCTCTCGACATTCCTCCAATCCGGCCCGCCGCGAGCTTCCGTAAAATAGTATTGCTTCAGCCCTCAATTATCTGACAAACTTGTCGCGGAACTTCGTGACCTTCGGGCGGACGACCGCCAGACAGTAGGGTTGGAACGGGTTACGCCGGAAATAGTTCTGGTGGTAATCCTCGGCGGGGTAGAAGACCGTCAGCGGTGAGACCGTCGTAACAAGAGGGTCATTCCAGATGCCGGCCTGGGATAGCTGCTCGATCTTATCGCGCGCGGCCTGCTCCTGCGAGTCGTTATGATAGAAGATGGCCGAGCGGTACTGGGTTCCGCGATCGGCACCCTGCTGGTTGAGGGTGGTCGGATCGTGGATGGTGAAGAAGATGTCGAGAATCATCTCGTATGAGACGACATCCGGGTCGAAGGTAAGCTGGACAACTTCGGCGTGACCCGTGACCTCAAGGCAGACCTGCTGGTAGGTTGGGTTTTCGACGTGACCGCCGGCGTAACCGGAGACGACCTGGGTGATGCCATTGACCTCCTGGTAGACCGCCTCAAGACACCAGAAACATCCACCTCCGAGGGTGGCGAGTTGGAGATTACCGCTGCTCATAGATGCAGTTTAGCAGTCGTGAAGGGGAAATCAAGGCCGGGTCAGGGTGAAGAGAGATCGCCACCGAGGTACTGGGCGAGAGTGACAGCAGCGATGGCAGCGGTCTCAGTGCGGAGAATGCGCGGTCCGAGATGGATGGGGATCAGGCCGGAGCTGGTCGCCAGCGTGATCTCCTCTCCGCTCCAGCCACCTTCAGGGCCGACGACGAGGGTGAGGCCGGATGAGTTACCGGTGATCGATGGAAAGGTCTGGCCACCCTGCTCCGAGAATATCAGCGCCGGTCTGCCGCTCAGTTCACGGCAGAGAGCTGGAAAGGGAACAGGCGCGGTAATGCTGACAAGTCTTCGTCGTCGGCACTGCTTGAGCGCTTCGAGCGAGATCCGCTGCCAGCGTTGGAGCCGCTGCTCACTCCGTTCCTCGATGCGGTGAATCTCGCTGTGCGCGGTGATCACTGGAATGATCCGCGTCACGCCAAGCTCGGTCGCTTTCTGAACGACGAGGTCGAATCTGTCCCCTTTGACGAGTGCCTGAGCGAGGGTGAGTTGGAGCGGAGACTCGACCGGCGTATCGAGTTGACGCCGAATCGTCAGCCGGCTTGCCGACTTATGGCTGGCGCTGATCTCGCATTCCCATTCCTGGCCAAGCCCGTCAAAGGCAAAGACCGTCGCCCCCTCGCGCAGGCGCAGCACGCGGCAGAGATGGTGGGACTCCTCGGCTCCGAGTTGAATGGTCGTTCCGCTGATGGAGTCGGTTGGGGTGTAGAAGCGGTGAGCCTGCATCCTATTTCTACCGTCACATTTCCACCGTCACAACTGGCAGACGAGTGTCACCCACTCATTCTCGGGCTTTGCCTCCAGCCACGTGAACCGCTCAAGCGCTCTCTTCACCTCTTCCTCCTGTTCGCGGAGGATACCAGAGAGGATGAGGATCGACCCCTGCGGCATGACTTCAGGAAAGTCGGCCGCAAGCGGGATAATGACGTCGGCGGTCAGATTGGCGACCACGAGGTCGAACCCGGCGCCAGCATAGGCCGAGAGCCGGTTGACCTCGAGGTCGATCATCTCGCTCAGCCCATTGTTGGCCGCGTTCTCGAGGGCGACCTCGATCGCCTCAGGATCATTGTCGAAGCCGACGATCCGGGCGCCAGGGTGGAGCCGGGCGGCGGCCATGGCGAGGATACCGGTGCCAGTCCCGACGTCGAGCAGGGAGCCACCCTGCCAGTACTTTTCGATCATCTCAAGGCAGCCGCGGGTCGTCTCGTGCGTACCGGTTCCGAAGGCCATACCCGGATCGATCTCAATCACAAGACGATTGGTCGAAGCCGCCTTCTCTCTTTTCCAGGATGGGCAGATCAGCAGCCGTGCACCGATCTCGACCGGCTCATATCCCTTTTTCCACTCGGCCAGCCAGTCCTGGTCGGCAATCGTCAGGCTCTCCAGCCGTCGGAGCGCCGATGGCGGCAGCCCCTGATGGGCCAGCTCTTCAAGGATGCCCTCGCGGAGGGCCTCCGCGTCCGGGGGGGCTCCGAAATAGGCACGCAGGACCACCTCGTCCGGACGCGCCGGATCCTCGGAGACCTCGAACCCGGTCGTCTGGTGGGCCCAGAGACGGGTGGTCGCGGCCGACTCCGCTACCCGCAAGATCTCTACTTCAATCGAATACCATACCTTCATCGCGATCGCTATCTCTCCTGGATGCCGAGTTCATCGAGCAGGTGGGGATCGTTGCGCCATTCCGCCTGTACCCGCACAAAGAGGTTGAGCCGGACGTGACGACCAAGGAGACGCTCAATCCTTCGGCGGGCCTGCGTGCCGATCTCCTTCAGTCGCGCTCCCCCGCGGCCGATGATGATCGGCTTCTGGGAGTCACGTTCAACGTAGATAATGCAGTGGATATTGACGTTGCGCCCCTCCTCCTCCCACAGTTCGGTCCGCACTGCGGTCGCAAATGGAAGTTCCTGCTGGGTCTGGCGAAGGATCTGCTCGCGCACCAGCTCGGCGACGATGTTCCGCTCGATCTCAGTCGTGAAAATCTCCGGATCGAAGAGCGGCTCACCCTCCGGCAGATAGCGGAAGATGGTCGAGACCAGCAAGTCCCGGTTGTCGCCGGTCAGCGCAGAGAGCGGTATCACCTCGCTGAACTCGCACTCCCGGGTGTACTGTGAAATGATCGGCAGCAGCCGTGATTTGTCGGGAAGAAGATCGATCTTGTTGAGGATGAGAAAGGTCGGTTTGCCAGCCTGCCGGACGAGGTCGAGCGTAAAGCGGTCACCGGCACCAAAATTTGATGTGGCATCGGTCATAAGCAGCACCAGATCGACCTGTGCCAGCGCGTCGGCGACCAGCCCCATCATTCTGCGGTTGAGGGTATAGCCGGGCTTATGGACTCCCGGCGTATCGACAAAGACGATCTGTCCCTCTCCGGTGGTGATGATACCCTGAATGTGGGTGCGGGTCGTCTGCGGCTTGGCGGAGACCGCTGCGATATGCTCACCGATGAGGCCATTGAGAAGCGTCGATTTACCGGCGTTCGGTCTCCCGACGATCGCCACGAAGCCGGCACGGCGAGTCGGGCTGGTGGTATTTGAATCCGTTATCTCAGTTGTCCCGGTTGTTTCGGTTGTCATTCCTGCTCGTTTCCATTTTCGTGTCCAGCCGCTGATGGCGCGGCAGTGGTCGGCTCCACCTGCACGCGTGAAATGCGCCGGTCATCGGCCTCAAGCACCTCGAAGCTCAGACCGTTTATCTCTACCCGTTCACCCACCACAGGGAGGTGACCAAGGTTGTTAAGAACAAGTCCGGCGATGGTTGTAAAGTCGTCCGCCGCCAGTTCGACCTTAAAGTGGCGTTCGAGCTTTCCGACCTCGAGGTCGCCCCGCACGACACAGGCGGGACCACTTCCGGTGACGATGCCAAATTCGGTCTCGACCGGTTCCGGCTCATCCTCATCCTCGATCTCACCGACAATCTCCTCGATCAGATCCTCAACCGTCACCAGGCCCGCCAGTCCGCCATACTCATCGATAACGAGTGCCATCTGGGCCTTTGCCTTCTGCATCTCACGCAGCAGCTTGTCGATCGGTTTCGATTCCGGCACCTCAAAGAGCTGGCGCCGGACAAAGTCGATCGCCGGCCGGTCGATATCGCTGTCGGCCCAGCAGCGCAGAAGATCACGAACGTAGATCAGTCCCTCGATCTGGTCGATCTGTCCGGAGTAGACGGGAAGGCGGGAATATTTGGATTCGATCATCAGGTCGCGAACCTGCTCGATCGGGGTTCGGGCCTCAACCGCGATGATCTTTGGCCGCGGGGTCATCACCTCGACCACGGTTCGACCGCTGAAGCGGATGATCGACTGGATCATCTCACCCTCCTCCTCCTCGATGATCCCCTCCTCCTCACCAACATCGAGAAAGGCCTGCAGCTCATTCTCATCCTCAGTCTGTTGATCTTCGCCGTTGCTCGGCGTCTCGGTCTGCTCCGGGCGCTGAAGGCGGCGGACGAGATCGTGGAGTGGATTGCCGAAGAACCCAATGGTCGTGATGAGCAGTCGCAACGGAACACGCAGCAGCAGCAGCGTGCGCCGCGGATCGTTCTGGGTTGCCAGCAGTGGCAGGATCAGTCGGAAGACCACCACCACGAAGGTCATCGCTCCCAGCGACACTGGAATGAAACGATCTGGCACGAGGCGAAGCGTGATCGAAGATATGAGGACGGCAATCGTGGCGATCGCAAGGTGGAGTCCGAGCGTCAGCGTGAAGCTGATCTGCTGGTACTGATCCTGCAGCATTCGCCAGAACTTGCCTGGCGGAGTGCCCTCCGATTCGGTCGCCAATCGGCGAACCGAGACGTCGCTCATCTCGTCGAGTGCACTCTTCGCAATCGAGGTGATGACCAGCACCAGGATGGCGATGCTGGTCAGGGTTAAGTCGACTTCCATTATGCTTTCTGTTCTCTCCTGGGGCCGGCGCTGTGACTGCCAGCTTCGCCGTCTTCCGGCAGCAGCTTCCGACGGAGCCGCTTTTCGAGCCGGTTCATCTGACCCTCATCGGTCTCGTGGTCATAACCGGCAAGATGAAGTGTTCCGTGAATGATCAGTTGATCGATCTCGCGCCCGAAGCTGATCCCATATTTCGCCGCATAGCGCTCCGCAGTCTCGACCGAGATCACGACGTCTCCAAGATGCTGGCATTCATCGCCCATCGCCAGCGGCCCGTTCTCCTCGTCGTTCTCGTGGTAGGCGAAGGAGAGGACGTCGGTTGGTCGATCCATGCCGCGCCACTGTCGGTTGAGCTCGCGCATGCGACGATCACGCACAAAGATGATGCTGAGGCTTGCCGCCGGCTCATTGATCGCGTCAAGTACGGATTGGGCAAGCCCGGCAACCCGCTGGCGATCGATCTGATGGCTCCGCTGTCGGTTTATGACCTCGACTGGCGATGCCGCGTCGGTTCTCCCGGCGGTATCCTGTTTGGTCTTCCTGGAATTACCGGAATCAGAGGCTGATTTTACGGTTGTGCTCATCATAGGCCCGGATGATCATCTGCACCAGCTGGTGGCGGACGACATCCCGCTCGTCAAATTGGACAAAAATGATTCCATTGATCCCGCTGACAACCCGCTGGGCTTCGACCAGCCCGGACTTCCGACCCGAGGGGAGGTCGATCTGCGTCACATCGCCGGTGATCACCGCCTTCGATCCGAACCCGATGCGGGTCAGAAACATCTTCATCTGCTCGGAGGTCGTATTCTGAGCCTCATCGAGGATGATGAACGAGTCGGAGAG
>JBEGMZ010000253.1:0-8017 GCA_041182745.1 Acidobacteriota bacterium | reverse complement strand
TCATTGCTGCCCTCACCACCACCAAAGAGCTGCTCTCGCTTCTCAAGCACCCCAACCACTCTGAACTCGCGCCCACCGATCGTGAGCAGTTTTTCGAGCGGATTCATGAGCGGGAAGTATTGCTCGGCAATCGTCGCCCCGATGACGCAGACGGTATCCCGACTGTCGTTCTCGGCCTTGGTGAAGAACCGTCCGGCAGAAATGACCCAGATACCGGTATTCTCATATTCGGCCAGCGTTCCCTGCAGGTTGACCGCCGCCGACTCCTTCCCCATCGCCTTGACCGAGATCTTTCGTCCAAAGTAGTCGTTGGTGATGTTGAGCAGCGGAACCGACTGGGCAATTCCAGGGAGCTGGGAGATCGCCATCGCGTCGTCATAGGTCAGGCTCTTCCGCATCCGCTCCTCACGCGTTGGCGGACCAAAGCGGACGCCCGACTCAAACTTGGTGATGAAGATGGAGTTGGTACCGAACGATTCGATCTGCTTTGTCACAGCGTAGTCGATGCCGCTGATGATCGAAGCAATCGCCATCACGGTCACTACTCCGATCACCACTCCAAGCACCGTAAGAAACGAGCGGAGCTTGTTTGCTCGGAGCGTCTCGATCGCCATCTTCAGATTTTCCTGGATATCACTGCGAATTAGCATCATCCTGGTCCTTTTGGTGCTCCTGGTCCTGTTGGTCCTGTTGGTCCTTACTCCGCACGCAGAGCTTCTATCGGATCGAGCATTGCTGCCTTTCGAGCCGGCAACAATCCGGAGAGTACTCCGACCAGCCCCGAGATACCGACTGCGACAATGACCGCCGTCGGCGAGAGGTAGGTCTGGAAGAAGATAGCCGAGATGAGCCGACCGGCAAGCCAGGCGATAAAAACCCCAACCGCGCCACCAATTGCCGAGAGGGTGATCGCTTCAATCAGAAATTGACGGAGAATATCCCGCCGCCGCGCGCCAAGGCTCTTGCGGATCCCAATCTCCTTCGTTCGCTCGGTAACACTGACCAGCATGATGTTCATAATCACGATCCCGCCGACGACGAGCGCGATCCCCGGAACAGCAACTGCGGCGATGAAGATCGGCCCCAGAATACGGTCACGGATTCCCATGATCGCGTCAGGAGTATTGATGCCAAAATTGTCCTTCTCCTGATACGTCAGACCACGCCGGACCCGCATCAGGGATCGAGCCTCCTCAACCGCTTCAGCGTAGCGGTTGTCGTCCTTCGCCGTCGCGACGACGTAAAAGCCCCGCTGGCGAACAGGGGGGCCAAAGTTCTTGACGTAGGTTCGAAGTGGCAGGTTGATGAAGATGTCCTGGGGACGACCGAAGACAGTCCCCTTGGCAACGGCGACACCGATTACCCGGTAGGGCAGTCCGCGAATCGCGATCTCCTCTCCAACCGCACTCGAGTTCGGGAAGAGCTTTGTCGCCACATCGGCGCCAAGAAAGGCGAGATTCTGGGCTGAAAGATCATCGGCGCTGGTGAAGAAACGCCCCTCCGCGACTTCGATCTTCTCGATGTCGAGAATGTTCGCGGTCAGACCATCGACGAAGACCCCATCCATCGTCTCATTCCGGAACCGAACCTGCGACGGGGTTCCATTGGCCTTCCCTCCGATCTGTCCGATCTGGGTTGCCCGCTCACGAAGATATTCAAAGTCGTCGTAGGTGATCTCTTTATTTCGACGCTGTGCCTCGGCGATCGTATCGGTCGTCCGCCAGTCCTCAAAGCCGAAACGGCGGACACTGAACGACTTTGCCCCGATTCCAGCGATCTTCTCATCGACATAGCGGTTGAACCCCTGTATCAACGAGACGATTATCACGACGGCCGTGACTCCGATGATCATCCCAAGCAGAGTCAGAGCTGAGCGAAGTTTCTGTACCCAGATCGACGAGAGTGCCAGTTTCAGTGTTTCTGAAAAATCCATATCCGATTCTACCCCGAAGCGTTGAGCCCCATCCCTGAATTGACCGCGGCCAGTCAGACAGGCAGATCTTTCACGCCACCCTGCGCCGTGACAATAAAATCGAGCCGCAACCAACCGAGCCGGTCGATCAGCCGTGAGTAGGCGCACTGATTCTGTTATACTGCGCCGACATCATTTCACACAATCAAAAAAGGCGAAAAAGGCGTCCAAGGCTGATATGCCGGAAGGACGAACAAGGAACCTGAGCATATGTTGGGGATATCAAAGCTGGATCTGGCGGTGATAATCGGCTACCTCGCCGGTATCACGATCTTCGGACTGTATGTTTCGCGACGGGTGAAAGACACGGGGGGCTTTTTTATGGGCAACCGTGGTTTCGGGAAGGCGCTCATGATCGCGCAGGCACTGACGACGGGAACGCGAGCCGACTACGCGATCGGGGTCGCCGGCGCCTCCTATCAGATCGGCATGGCGGGTATCTGGTACCAGTGGATGTGGATCTTCTCGACGCCGTTCTTCTGGCTCCTCTCACCAATCTTTCGACGGATGCGTTATGTCACAACCGCCGACTTCTTTGAGGAGCGGTTCAGCAAGTCGCTTGGCTTTGCCTATTCGCTCTTCGCGCTCTACATGTTTATGCTCTGGCAGGGGACGATCATCAAGGGTGCAGCTACCACTATCACCGCAATTACGGCACTGCCGGAGCTCTGGATCATCTGGGGGGTGACAATTCTCTTCGTGCTCTTCGGTGTAGCCGGTGGGCTGGTCGCAACCGTGATGACCGACTTCATCCAGGGGATATTCATTCTTATTCTCTCATTCGTTCTGATTCCCTTCGGCCTGGACGCGGTCGGCGGGTTCTCGGGACTTCACCGGACGCTGGCCGATGCCCCGGGCATGTTCTCACTGATTGCGCCGAAGGAGTTGACGCTCTTTACAATCAGCATGCTCGTCTTCAGCGGGCTGGTCGGCATCGTTGCACAACCGCATCACATGGCGGTCGCAGGCAGCGGCAAGACCGAGATGAACTGCCGGGTCGGCTGGACCTACGGCAACTTTATCAAGCGGCTCTGCACCATCGGCTGGGCGCTGGCAGGACTTTTCGCGGCGGCACTGGTGGTGACTGGGGCATTACCAAAGGCCGATCTCGACGCAAAACGTGAGCTGGCCTTCGGCGCCATGGTCAAACTTCTGTTGCCCGAAGGGTTGATCGGATTGATGATCGCGGCGATCATCGCGACCGTGATTGCGTCCTGCGCCTCATTTATGATCGCCGGATCGGCCCTCTTCACCCGCAACCTCTACCAGCGTTATATGCGTCCGGATGGTGATGATGCCCACTACCTCACTGTCGGACGGATTGTCTCGGCGGTGATCACAGTTGGAAGCCTGCTGATTGCACTCTACATTCCGACGGTCATTTCAGCGACGATCCATTTTGTCGAGATGATGGCTTTCGTTGGTGTCCCGATGTGGGTAGCGATCATCTGGCGGCGAGCCAACAGCCACGGAGCCTGGGCCGGGATAGTTCTTGGTGTGGCCACCTTCGCGGCAGGCGGCAGCCTGCTTCACTGGCAGAAAGGTCCGCAGCTCCTGATATCGCTGAGCGTCTCATTTGCGGCAACGCTCCTCGTCAGCCTCCTGACGCCGCCAACGGCAGAGGATCGGCTGCGTCGGTTCTACGGCCTGCTCCATACCCCGGTCGGTGAGGAGGAGAATCTGAAGCAGCTTGATAACCCGCAGGCGCCGGTTCCGGCATCGCGCCTCGAAGAAGAGGGCCATTCGCTGCTGATTGTCGACCTGCTGCGACTGCCGGGAAGGCTCACTTACCGGCGGTACCGACTGGATCTGATCGGGTTTGGACTCGCCTGGCTCTGGGTGGTGCTGCTGCTGCTGCTTGGTTATTGGGTGACGCGAATTGGAGGATAGTCGATGAAGATCAGGGGAAGACTGCTCTCAGGAGAGCTGGTCGAGGTCGGAACAGGTGACGGCCTGATCAAGAGCATTGAAGTCGTTGCCGCAATCGATGATGGAAGGGCTGAACGACTCCTTCTGCCGGGGTTTATTGAACTGCAGCTGAATGGTTACAAGGGGATCGACTTCAACCACCCGACGACGACACCGGCCGAGATCAGTGAGGCGATCCGGGAGGTTCGCCGGACGGGGGTGACGGCGCTCTGTCCGACGATCATCACCGGCTCCGCCGCCCATATCGAAGGATGTATCGCCAACATCGTCAGAGCGATCGAGACCGATCCGGAGGTAGCCCGGGCAGTGATCGGTCTCCATATCGAGGGGCCTTACATCTCCCCCGAAGATGGGCCGCGTGGCGCCCATCCGCGGGCAGATGTTCGCCCACCCGATCGCGAAGAGTTTGCGCGTTGGCAGCGACTCTCCGGCGGGCGGATCAGAATTCTCACCCTCTCACCGGAGTGGCCAGGGGCAAACGAATTCATCACGGAGGTGACCGCATCCGGGGTTGTCGTGGCAATCGGCCATACGGCAGCAACCCCGGAGCAGATTGCTGCCGCCGCTGCCGCTGGAGCACGGATGTCGACCCACCTTGGCAACGGCTCTCACGCCAGAATTGACCGACATCAGAACTACATCTGGGCGCAGTTGAGCGACGACCGCCTCTGGGCAAGCTTCATCGTCGATGGTCATCACCTTCCCCCAGCGGTGGTGAAATGCCTGATCCGAGCCAAGACCGTCGAGCGGAGCGTGATTGTGACGGACGCGATTGCCGCCGCCGGCCTACCGCCTGGCCGCTACCACCTCGGCAACGTTGAGGTTGAGGTGCTCGAATCGCGCCGCGTCAACCTTCCCGGTACGCCCTACCTCGCCGGCTCGGTCGTCGATATGAACGACTCGGTCGCGAGGGCCGTCAGTTACGCCGGAGTCAGCCTCGCCGACGCTGTTCGCATGGCGACACTCAACCCGGCCCGCATTCTTGGAATTGAAGATCTGTTCGGCTCGATCGCGATTGGAAAAAGAGCGGACATTCTCGCCGCCAGCTGGGATCCGATGCGAACGAGGCTCGATGTCGAGCCGGTCACCTTCTGAGGTCAGCGGCCGAACTGCCAGCCGGAATCGTCCGGTGGCATCATCGATTCTGAATAGCTCGATCTGGTGCGAGCGGCAGGTAGACGTCGGTGATCAGCTCCGACTCAGGGATCGCCGGACCAACATTGACATAATGAAAAAAGAGGGGAAAATCCCCCGCAGTCTCGCCGCTTGCCGGGAGCCATTCAGTGAGCAGCCAGATGGCGGTGGTGTTCTTCTCGCGTGAACCAAGGTGGCGTACAACCGCGCAGCGACTGGCAGGAATCTCCCTGGTGACGAGACCGTCGGCGTTCGGAGGCGGCTCATCATCGATTGAGAGGCAGAAGTCTACCCGGTGCTGCTCAGGTGGCGTGACACGCGGGTCAGTATAGTGGATGCCGTAGCTCCGATGTCGTTCGACCGACAACCGGTTTGCAACCCGCCACCTCACCAACCGCAGTGCGGTCTGAGTCTCAAGCTCGGGCGGTCCCAGATGCTCGGCCACCATCACCTTCGTCGCCGGGAAGTCGACGATTCTGACTTCAGACATTTCTCTTCCCTCCAGGGGCCACGTTGGGGTTCTCAGAACAGACCGTCATAGAGAGGCTCATTTTTGAAATGGAATAAAAGTCTCATCGTCCTGATGTTTCCGTTCCCACATCAGGAAATCATAGAAGCCACAGTGGTTCTCCTCAGGATATGTTCGACAGAGAGTCGGCCGGTGCTCGTAGACCGTACATTGGCGAAGTTCGCGATCGAAGAAACGACAGACGCTCTTGTAGATCGTATCCTCGCGGTGGCGTAGCACGCGGTGGCCATACTGTGGGACGTAGCGGGTAAAACGGCGCTCGGCTGTTTCGTAAGTCAGATCAAACCGCCGGGCAAGGCGGGTGATGTCCCGTTTGGTAACAAGTATCCACTCATAGGTGCAACAATACCCGGGGCACTTTGAGCAGTCATACTGCGGCTTCGCTTTCCCGGTCGCCAGGACAGGAAGGTCTTTCTTGGCCATTGGACAATCTCCTCATGAAGACAACTTCTGCAGCTGGTCACGAACCTTCTTGAGATCTTCCCACGTCTCCCGTTTCTTGTCGGGTGAACGGAGGAGATAGGCCGGGTGGTAGGTTGGCATGACCCTGATGCCCGGCAGTCGCGGATAGTCGTGGAAGTTACCACGGAGACGGCTGATACCGATGGTGGTATCGAGTAAGGCCTGCGTGGCTGGATTGCCAAGCGTGACGATCAGTTTCGGTCTGATGGTCGCGATCTGACGAAGCAGAAAGGGGAGACAGGTCGTGACCTCGTCACGCTCGGGCGTACGATTCCCGGGAGGCCGTGATTTGACGACGTTCGCAATATAGACCTGCTCGCGGGTGAGTCCGATCGCCTCGATCATTTTCGTCAGCAGCTGGCCGGCCCGACCAACAAATGGTCGGCCCGACTGGTCTTCATCGGCGCCCGGGCCCTCACCAACAAACATAAGTGTGGCGTGCGGGTCACCTTCGCCAAAGACGAGATTTGTCCGGGTTGGCCACAGCTTGCAGCGACGACAATCCCCAAGGTCTCGTCGAATGTCATCAAGCGACTCAAGCCGCTCCGGCGCCTGATCTGTGATTGTTGTGGTCGGCAGAGGCAAGAGTACTGGCACGGGGTCAACAGCCTCGCGGCTTCGCTCCCGGGATGGACTTTCAGCTGTCTCCGGTCGATTGGTCTTTTGTGCCATCTGTGTCGGGAAAGGGTTCGATCGTTCAGGCCGCCCAGAGCCTCCTGGCCCCTCCTCCACTTCGAGGGCGGTGACTCCAAGTTCTCGGCAGAACCGCACGTGCTCAAGCACCTGCGCGACCAGCTCTTTCAACTCCTCTTTTTCAGTCATATCCGGAATGGGACAGCTCGATCGGGGGCGTTGCTCATTCTTCCGTCAGTATCCCCACCACCTCGTCGAGGATACGATCGGCCATCTCCCGCTTCTCCTGAAGCGGAAGCTCGATCTGATGACCATCACGGCGGATGATCGTCGCGGCATTGGTCGTGGTGTCAAACCCGGCACCGGGAAGGGTGATATCGTTGGCGACGATCAGATCAAGCGACTTCTCGCGCCGCTTCCTTTCAGCGTACCCGATAACCGACTGAGACTCGGCGGCAAAGCCGACGATGACGCGTGCCTCTCGTCCCGCTGCCGTGGCAACGGTGCCGATGATATCCTCTGTTGGTTCAAGCTCGATCGTCAGTCGCGACTGACCATTCTTCTTGATCTTCTGGTCAGCTCGCCTGACCGGTCGAAAATCGGCTACGGCTGCCGCGCCAATAAAGATCGTTCCTGGCTCGAGCCGGCGCAGAACTGCATCGTACATCTCACGGCTGCTCCGAACCTGGTCCAGCTCAACTCCATTCGGAGGAGCAAGCTGAACCGGCCCCGTTACCAGGGTCACTCGTGCTCCGCGTTCACGCGCCGCCTCGGCCAGCGCGTAGCCCATCCTGCCGGACGAACGGTTGGTGAGGTAACGGACCGGATCAAGATCCTCAACGGTTGGTCCGGCGGTGATCAGAACGTGACGGCCGACCAGATCCTGGGCCTCCGACCTCAGCGGTCGAAGCAGCCCAAGTGTTCGGCGAACGATCTCTTCCGGTACGGCGAGCCTTCCCGCTCCCACCTCGCCACAGGCCTGATAGCCGACCCCCGGATCAACAAAATGAACTCCACGTTGGCGGAGGATCTCAATGTTGGATCGCGTCGCCGGGTGGTTCCACATCTCCACATTCATCGCCGGCGCAATCAGTACCGGATTGGTGTTCGACAGGTAAAGGGTCGAAAGAAAATCGTCGGCCAATCCCTGGGCAAATTTGGCGATCGTTCCGGCCGTCGCCGGAGCAACCAGCAGCAGGTCCGACTGCCGCGCAAGCGCGATGTGCTCAATTGTGGCGTAGTCGGGACGCTCATACATCCCGACAATGACCGGCTGGCCCGACAGCGCCTCGAAGGTCAGCGGTCGCACAAACTCGGTCGCGTGGCGTGTCATCACCACCCGAACCACAACCCCTGCG
>JBEGMZ010000252.1:0-4254 GCA_041182745.1 Acidobacteriota bacterium | reverse complement strand
GCCTGGACCGGTCTCAACGGCGGGTCGAAGCCCCTTCGTCAATACTCCAATCGTGAACTGAACTCCCTCGCCGGACAGATTCACCAATGGCAGCTCTTCCCTACCGGAACCGAGGGACTCCGCAAGGCTGAGGTCATGGCTGGCGGGGTCGATACCAACCAGCTCTCCTCCCGTAACCTCGAATGCCGCGACATTCCCGGACTCTACTTCATTGGCGAGGTGGTCGATGTCACCGGCCACCTTGGCGGATACAACTTTCAGTGGGCCTGGGCCTCCGGCTATGCCGCCGGGAGTGCGGGCTGATGACCAACCTGACCTGACCACTCCTGATCACCGGTGAAACTCGGCGGCGCGGAAAATTCCCCCCACTGCGAACAATTACGAGCAACGGCGGGGCAATCTTCGCACTTGAGGCCCACGAATAGCCCAAAACAGCCCATCTTCCGGCTCTTCGCTCCGGCACAGGGGTTGCACAGTCACAGGTCGAGTAGCAAAGATGGGCTGCTGCAGGCTGGGAGACAGCAGGTGGTAGCAAGTTGAAATCTGGCAGGCGGGGCTGGTTGCGGGTCTGATGACACTCAACCAATCTCAGCCATAGGAGGTTATATGTCTCGCAATATCAAAATACTGGCCGCGATGGTCATCGGATTCGCCGTCATGCTCTTTGTCATCACCCCGACCGACACCCTGGGTCAGGCAAAGGATCCCAATGAGCGTGGACGTCGGCTCTATGCGCAGTACTGCGCAAGCTGCCACGGAATGGACGGCAAGGGAGCCGGCCCGGTCGCCGCTTCACTCAAGGTTGCTCCAACCGATCTGACCATGATCGCCAAGAGCCACGGCAGTTTTGACCGGCTCAAAGTCGAGAACTCGATCAATGGCGAGCTCAACATCGGCGCTCACGGCTCGAGCGAGATGCCAGTCTGGGGAGCGTACTTCCGGAAGCAGCGTGGTCAGGGCGTTTCGGTTCTCAATATCTATGCCCTGATGAAGTATCTCGAGGCAATTCAGGTCAAGTAGCAGCCTCACCGCCAATGACACACACACAAACAGAGGGGCGAGTCGGTTGGCTCTCCCCTCTGTTTGTATTGAACGGACCTGGTGCGTCGGTCAGAAACCAGGCTGAGTGATCACCTTGTGATCGACAACCGGCGCGTACTTCTTCACCGCCTCCCCGATCTCCGCCCGCTTGCCGATCAGCACCAGGACCAGATCGTCGAGCGGATAATGCTGGCGGATGACACGGCGGGCATCATCGAGCGTCATCGAGTCGATCCGGCGGTAGTAGTCGTTCAGTTCTCGCTCGTCAAGGCCATAATAGGCGAGCTGGGCCATCTGGGCGGCAAGCTGATCGGTCGTCTCGATCCGGGGCGGAAACTGCCCCTTCAGGTAGTTCTTCGCCGAGGCCAGTTCCGCCTCCGACACCCCCTTCTCGTGGAGCTGCCTCAGAATCTCGAGCGTCAGATCGATCGCCTTGCCAGTCGTCTCGTTTCGCGTGTAGGTCGAGATGACGAAGGGGCCACGCTGCCGGCGCTCACTGAAGAACGAGTTGGCGCCGTAGGTCAGACCGGAAGTGACACGCAGGGCATCGTTGAGACGCGAGGTGAACCGGCCACCAAAGAGGGTGTTGACCACGTTAACATAGACCCGGTCGGGATTGCTCCGGGCATTCCAAGGTTGCCGATCTGGTAGAAGGTCTGTGTCGAGTCGGGTTTGTCGACCAGCAGCAGTCGCCTCCCTTTGACCGCTACCGGTTCAGGCAGGCTGACCTCTGGAGCCGGCTTTCCGCTCCAGGACCCGAAACGCGCGGTCAGCTCACGCTCCATCTCGGCCGTCACGAAGTCCCCAGCCACGGCGAGGATCGTATTTGAAGGTGTATACCGGCCACGGTAACAGGAGATAATGTCGTCACGGGTGATGGCGGCGAGCGAACGTTCATCTCCCCCCACCGGTCGACCATAGGGGTGTGAGCCGTAGAGATACCCGTTGAAGTAGTTGCCGATCACGCTCGGAGCCCGGTCGCGTCCA
The DNA here is from genome assembly GCA_041182745.1 of Acidobacteriota bacterium. Lineage (GTDB taxonomy): Bacteria > Acidobacteriota > Blastocatellia > RBC074 > RBC074 > CAIOZW01. Next base: position 2,226 of record JBEGMZ010000252.1, on the reverse strand, counting down.
GCCTTGATCTGATCGATGCTCTGCCGGATCAGCTTCTCAACCTCCGCCGGCGGAAAGGTGGAGTTGAGCACGGCGTCGGCGAGCAGATCGAGCCCCTTCGCCTGGTCCTTCTTCAGAAACTCAGCCGCCAGGGTCGTGTAGTCGTTGGTCGTCGAGGCATTGAAACTGGCCCCGATAAAGTCGAGCTCCGCCGCAAGCTGCTCCGCCGTGCGCTGACCGGTTCCCTTGCGCAGCAACTCTGCCGTCAGATCGGCGACCCCATCTTTGCCGACCGGATCGGCAACCGAACCACCTCCGACGATCAGGTTGAAACTAAGAATCGGAATCTCGTGCTGCTCGATCAGCAGCAGCGTCAAACCGTTTGGCAGCTTTACCCGCTTTGCCGGCGGCAGCTTCAGTCCATCCTGCGCCAGAGACCGCCCACCCGCGAGCAGCAAGATCATCGTGGCAAAACAGATCGCGAAAAAAGTTCTTCTCAGCATCGATCACCTCTCTCCGGGCACCCTATTTGCCCTGACCAGACTCGGGAACCAGCGTTGCGACCGTTGAGTTGCGCGACTGCAGATACTGCTTCGCGACCCGCTGCAGGTCCTCTTTCGTCACCCGGCGGTACTCCTCCGCTGCGCTGAAGAGCTTCCGGTAGTCGCCAAAGAAGACCTCATACGTTCCAAGAGTGTTGGCCTTGCCGTTGATCGTCTTCATCTGCCGGTAGAAGCCGGCCAGCAGGATATTCTTGGCCTTCTCCATCTCACTGTCCGAAACCAGCCCGCTCCGAACCCGCTCCAGCTCCTCATTGATCACCTTCTCCACCGCCGCCGGGCTCACCCCATCCTTGGGCTGGGCCGAGACGATAAAGAGGGTCGGGTCGAACGACGCATCGAAGCTGCCACTGACCGAGATCGCCAGCTGATCACGATCGACGATCCGCTGGTACATCCGCGAACTCTGCCCGCTGAAGAGGACCGTCTGCAGAACCTTGAGTGCATAGAAGTCGGAATGCTTCGCCTCCGGGACGTGATAGCCCATCATCAGAATCGGCAACTGCGCGAACTTGCTGACCGTCACCCGCCGCTCACCCAGCTGCTCCGGCTCGCGCGTCGTTACCGGCGGCGGCGGCGCGTGAGAGGAGATCGGCTCGATATACTTCTCCGCCAGCCGGACAATCTCTTCCAGCCTGACATCTCCCGAGACGACCATCGTCGCATTCGAAGGCAAGTAGCCCATCTCGAAGTGACGCTTCAGATCCTCCATCTTCCAGTTCTCGATATCGACCATCCAGCCAATCACCGGCCACTGGTAGGGGTGGGCCGTGAACGCCGCTGCCCCAAGCTGCTCATACAACACCCCGAAGTTGTTGGCATCAACCGAAGTCCGGCGCTCCGATGCGACCACTCCCCGTTCCGATTCGACCACCTGCGGGTCAAAGCTCAGGTTCGCGATCCGGTCCGACTCAAGATCGAAGATCAATTCAAGCGCCGATTTCGGGAACCAGTCCTGGTAGACGGTCACATCCTCGCTCGTGTAGGCGTTGTTCGAACCACCCGCATCCTCCATCACCCGGTCGAACTGCTTCGGGCCGTACTTCTTCGCACCGTTGAACATCATGTGCTCGAAGAAGTGCGAGAGACCGGTCGTCCCAGGTCGCTCGTTGCGCGACCCGATACGATAGAAGATGTAGAGCGCGACGTTTGGAATCGATGGATCCTCCTCGACGATGATCTTCATCCCATTCTTCAGTGTGTGGGTACGAATGTTGAACTGCTGGGCCTGTGCCGGCACGCCGGTCGCGAAGATTACCGTCAGGAGCAGGAGTAGTCCGGTGGCTGGTCTCATCTTGATTACCTCGGGATTACCTCGGGATTACCTTGGAAGAACGTTTCGGTTGGTGATTCAACTCTGCTTTCACCACTGCGAATTTAGCCGACGCCAGTAACAGGATGCAAGGCGGCGCGGGTAAGAGTAGACCGGATCGATTCTTCTCTCGGGCTAATCCCACTTTGCCGCCGGAGGAGCAGGATCGTTTCGCGCAAGGTCGCAATATGCCCGAAGCACCGGTTTTGTCCCTCGCTGAACTTTGAACAGTGCCCGTGTCCCAACGGGGCGCTGGTGGAAATGCTACCTTTTTGGCTCGAAACGTCCAAAGTCCAGATGCGGGCCGGAGGCCCGCGTACCCGGGAATTCAATAGAACCGGAATCCCCCGGGAAATCGATCGAACAGTATTGTGA
>JBEGMZ010000251.1:0-21938 GCA_041182745.1 Acidobacteriota bacterium | reverse complement strand
GGTGGAGGGCTCCATTCGATGATGGAGATCACACGAGGCCGCGATTCACCAGCGATACTCTTCGATTGTGGAGCATTGCGGATCGAAGAGCCGGTTGAGCTCTACGCTCAGCTTGTAGCCGACCCGGAACTGGCTCCGGATCGGATCTATCTCTACCTCGAACTGGAGAGAGTTCGGTCGCTGAAGAGATCCTATCAGGCACGGGGCGGGGTGCGTATCATTGTACCTTTCAGCGATGACCGTTCGCGGCTTGAGTATGACGCGCTGGGGATCAGGTACGGGGCGCGGCTGCGAATGATAGCGCAGTTACGGGTTCGGCGGGAGTATGGCAATCCGGGAGCGCCTCCCTTCGACGAGATACTGGAGAGTCAGGGGCTGGTTGCCACCGGTTGGGTGAGAAGCCCGCTGCTGATCGAAAAGCTGGATCCGGGCCGGCCGGGCCGGCTTGCCGCCCGACTCTTCCCGCTGCGGAGTGACGCCATTCGGCTGTTTCTGCGACACCTTCCACCGCCGACAGCCGGGCTGCTGATCGCATCCCTCTTTGGGAATCGATATTTTCTGACGCGGGATACCGCTGAGCCATTTCGAATCGGGGGGACATTTCATCTCCTTGTCATCTCCGGCCTGCACATGGCGATGATCGCGACGGTGGTCTTCTGGCTGCTCAGGAGAATGACCGGTTATCGCTTTGTACAATATGGTGGCTGCCTGCTGGTAGTATGGAGTTACGGAGTGATGGTTGGAGCGCAGCCGGCAGTAATGAGGGCGGTTGTGATGCTGACACTGGTCTTGATCGGGCAGTATCTCTTTCGTCAGCTGAGTGGTGGGAACAGCCTCGCCGGCGCTGGCATCGTGTTGCTGGCTTGGCAGCCGGGAGATCTTTTCAATCCTGGCTTCCAGGTTTCGTACCTGACGGTTGGAGTGATCGTCTTTCTGACAGGTCCAGTGCTGGAGCGGGTGCGCGAGATTGGACGCTGGCGCCCGACAACCCGGACGCCGTGGCCCCCACGCGTTTCAACCGGTGTCGCCTGGATCGCCGAGGTTCTTTACTGGGACGACTGGAGAGATCGCCGGGAGATGGGTGGGCAGAAGGTTCGTTTTCGCCTGTTTAAGGCGCATCCGGCGCGCTGGATCTCACGCTGGCGCCTTCAGCCGCTACTACGCTGGGTGGTCGCAACGGTGGTGACCACCACCGGCGTTCAGCTGGCGCTACTGCCCCTGATGATCTCCGGATTTCATCGTTTCTCGCTCCTCTCTCCACTGATCAACGTCGTTGAGGCCGTTCTGGTGACGGCGCTAATGGGGTTGGGAGTCATATTTCTGCTCTTCCACCTGCTGCTGGCGGAGTGGGCGTGCGAGGCCGTTCCGATCATCGACCGGTTGGGGCACCTGACGGTAGACCTTGGTGCGAGGGCTGCCAACTGGCCGGGCGGTGGGTGGCGCGTTCCGGACTTTGGCCCCTCTGCCGTCATCCTCTACAGTGTCTATGGCGGAGCCTTGCTGCTGCTGACTGTTATGATCAATCGGTGGAATCCGCTGGCGAGAGGAGACGGGCCGGGTGACCAGGCGCGACGACGTTTAAGAAGGTGCTGTGCCCTGCTCGCAGGCGGGCTGGTCATTGCCATTGCCGCGCTGCTGGTCACACATCCTCACCGCCACATCTTCGATCGCGGACGGTTGAGCCTCACCTTTCTTGATGTGGGACAGGGTGACGCGATCGTGGTCAGCTTCCCGCAAGGCCGGTTGATGATGGTCGATAGCGGTGGCGACGCGGTCTTTCACCGTCAGTCTGACAACGACGATGCTGATGGCGGTCACCCGTTCATTGAAGATCGACTTGGGATTGCCGAGGCCGCCGTGCTGCCTTACCTCTGGTCGCGTGGAATCGACCGCCTCGACTGGATTGTCGCCAGTCACGGTGATAATGATCACATCGGCGGGTTCACAGACCTCGTCCGTAATCTGCGGACAGGAGAGGCGCTGCAGGCAAGGGGGGAAGACGGCAGGTTTAGGGCCGAGATGCGGGCGGCCGGAGTACCGATCAGGGAGCTGAGTGCCGGAGAGTGCTGGGATATTGACGGGGTGAAGGTCGAAGTTCTTGCCGGAAGTGGCCGCGGCAATAACGGGTCACTGGTCATCCGCCTCCGCTTCGGTCAGCGATCATTTATGCTGACCGGTGATATCGAGAAGGAGGCCGAGAGGGAACTGGTGGGCAGGGGAGGGAGTCTTCAGACCGACGTCCTTAAGGTCGCTCACCATGGATCTGCTACCTCTTCAACGGCCGAGTTTCTTGACCGAACTCAGGCCGCCATCGCCGTCATCTCCGCCGGACGGAACAACTCGTTTGGCCACCCCAGCCCCCAGGTGGTTGAACGGCTCAGGAGCCGCGGAATGAAGGTCTTCGAAACCTCTCGCGTCGGTGCCATTACAATCTCAACCGACGGGACAGACCTCCGCACTGAACATCAGGCGCTGACTGCCCCGCCGACGGAACCGGATTGACTGCAGCCCGAAGAGCTTCAGCCGGAGAGAGACGCTCGGACCGGCTCTCAACGAGCGGCGCTTTTAACGCACCTGAACCCGCTGTGGAGAAGGCCCGTATCCGGGCTCGACTTCATCCGTGCCGCGACGCGGTAACTGGCACAATAGGAGTCATGGCAGAGGAAGGATCCACCCCGCTGCACCCGTTTTGGAACGGTCGGTTCGTCAGGATCGAAGCTCGATGATGGCCCGGTCGGATTGGTCACCCCTTCAGGGCGGCTGACTGCCTGATAGTAATCGTGCCGATACCAGTCCTGACACCACTCCCAGACATTGCCCGAGATGTCGTATAGACCATACCCGTTCGGCTTGAATGAACGAACGGGTGCGGCTCGATCAAACCTGTCACGCATCGCATTCTGGACGGGGAAGTTTCCCTGCCAGGTGTTTGCCCGCGGCTCACCCTCATCAATCGACTCATTACCCCAGGCAAAGATGGCGTCACCCAGTCCGCCACGCGCCGCCCACTCCCATTCGGCCTCGGTTGGCAGCCTTTTTCCGGCCCATTTAGCGTAGGCAGCAGCGTCATCCCACGAGACGTGGACAACCGGATGGTTGTCACGCCCCTCGATTGAGCTCCCTGGTCCCTCCGGATGCTTCCAGCTCGCTCCGGGCTTCCACTCCCACCAGTAGGCCGGATTGTCGAGTGGCACCTGGCGATCCGGCTGACGGAAGACGAGTGAACCTGGAACCAGAACCTCTTCGGGCGGCTTTGGCGTCCCGGCCGGGAGCTGCTTCCGCATCTCTTCCCAGACTGGCTTCCGTTCAGCCGTCGTCCGATATCCGGTGGCCGTGACGAAAGATCGGAACTGCGCGTTTGTGACCTCTGTCTCATCCATCCAGAATTCGCCAACGCTCACCAGGTGACGCGGCTTCTCATCAGCCCGGGCAAGAGTGTCATTATCGACCGCTCCCATCACGTAACTGCCCGCTGGAATAAGCACCATGCCGGCGTACTCCCCCTCGCCGCGCACAATCGACCGGTTGTTCTGGACACTCGCGGCGATGATCGCCGCCCGGTTTGATGGCTGATGCTCGCAGGCGTCACTGTGTTGATGATGCTCAGCATGATCCGCCTCCGGCCCGGAGGCGGACTTCCGACATCCGGTCGGTATCAGCAGCAGGATCACCACTGCCAACCGCACGATGAGAGAGTGATTATTGAGATCCAATCGCTGTTCCTTCTCCGGTGGACATTACCGGCAAGTCTGTTCACTTCACTGTCAGCAGATGGGCGATCCGCCGGTAACGCCGGGCACTCAAGCCGCGAACCGCGACCACATCCTGAGCCCGCCGAAATCTGCCGTGCCGCTGTCGATGCTCGACGATCCGTCTTGCCAGCACCGGACCGACCGAGGGCAGTACCGCTAACTGGGCGGCTGTCGCCTCGTTGAGGTCGACCGGCGTCTGTCCGAACGTGGCCGCCGTCACCAGAAAGAGGGCCAGGAACGTCCGGCAACCTGCCCGACAAAACTGTTCCAACCGCGAAGATTTGTCAGCAGACCCCATCGATCTTCAACCTGAACTCACCATTGTGAAGTGTTGGCCACTCAGCCGGGCGTCGGGTGAAGTTGCTCAGCTCGGGTATCAGCCACGTCAGCCCACCTCGAACCGTCGTCAGCCCATAGTGCTGATTGGTGAAGACTGCCTTGATCCGCGGATTGATGGAGATTCCTACCCCGTATCGGATCGATGCCAACGGCAGTTCAGGTCGGAGAGCCGGGTTGGTCAGCTCGATCCTTCGATCAAAGATGTCGATGCGGGCTGCCCGGTCACGACCTCCCCAGTGCCGGTGAACCAGGGAGTTGGTGAGAGCTTCGATCATCACTCCACGGTGGTAGCAGGCCCGGACCGTCAGGAAAGGATCGACCGGGGCGGCATCCTCGGCCGAGTCGCCCAGCGCTAGTCGCTGGCGTCGCGATGGACGGGCTTCCAGAAGATCGACATAGCGGTTGATGAAACGCCACGCCTGTTCGTAGAGATGGAATAGATTGCCGGTCAGCCGGGTCTCCTCGATCAGCGGATCGTCCACGCTCTCCCCACTGTAGCGATTGAGCAGGAGGTCACAGCCCGGCAGCAGGGTCGCGATCCGTTCGGAGATACCGAAAAGCATCATCCCACCAATTGTCGGGACCACCTCCTCGCCGATCTTCGCGGCGAGCCCCATCTCCAGCATCACCCTTTCGGTCGGGAAACCGTGCCGAGAGTCTCTCCACGGAAGGGGACAGGCTTCACGCACATAGCTCCAGAAGAGCGACTCATCAATATCCCGGGCGATCACGCCGGCAAAGACCGGCACCTGCTCGAATCGGGTCAGGTGGGTCTCAGCGTAGAGACGCGAGAGCTCCTCCCGCGTCGCCTCGCGCTTGATCGCACCCTCACGGATGAAGAACCGGTCATCCAGTGTCCGGTGTGGCCGGTTGGCAGCCGTCAACTGAAGGATTACGATCCGCCTCCCATTATCAAAGGCGAACTTGTTGATCCAGGGCAGCACCGGCGGCTGGATTTGATTGGCACAGATATCACGCAGCCGCTGCTCGACATCCTCCGGGTCCTCAACCCCCTCGATCCGTAGCTGATCGTCCACTCCGAAGGCGATCGCCCCTCCGTCCGTATTGGCAAGGGCGATAATCTCGGCAATCAGTTTGTCGACATTGCTGAAGCGGACCTTCAATTCGAGGTATGTATCTTCACCACCCCTGATCTCTCGCAGCATCTCGCTGCGGGAGACGCGGTATGCCGGCGCACTGGCGAGGTACTCGAAATAGGACCGCTCCGATCCCGGACCTGCGAACCGACTCGACCGATGATTATGGGTACGTTTGCGGGACATGGCTGCAGCTTTCAGATCGCAGACCGGATCGCAGACCGGATCGCAGACCTGATCACAGACCGGATCACAGACAACGATTCCGTTAAACGGGTGGCGTTGATTGGTCCCCGATGGGGAGTGCGGCTACTTCTTCTGATCCTTCGAGTCGTCCGTCTCCTCCGCAATCCCTTTCTTGAAACTGCGGACACTCTCTCCAAGCCCTTTCGCCAGCGAGGGAAGGCGGCTGCCTCCGAAGAGAACGAGAAGTATCACCAGAATGATGATCAGTTCGGTCGGCCCAAGTCCACCAATGATATAAAGAAATGTGGTCATAAAATCTCCTCGGAAACTACCCTCCAAAATGCGACTCATTGTATCTTCGCCCTGTTGATGGTGTCAATCAGGCACTATCTTGATGTTGCCGGAGGCAGGTGCTATAGTCAAAAACGGTCTGGTGCAGCTTATTGGCTGGATCACCGTTGGCTGGATCACAGTTGGAACGACAAGCCAACAGTCGATCAGTATCGATCATTCAGTGTCGGTTTAAGTGTTGGCATTAACGTTGATAACAATAGCGGCTTGAATAGACAAGTCTTGATTTAAAAGTCTTGATTTGAATGGAGGAAGAGGTAATGGCGGACAGGAATAACAACTCAGCTGACAAACTCGTCTACTTCCTGATTGGGGCGGGCATCGGAGCGATCACCGCGCTCCTGTTCGCGCCGAAGTCAGGGGAAGAGCTCCGCTCGGATATTGCCGATGCCACCCGCAAGGGAATCGACTACGCTCGCGAGACAGGACGCGAGATCTCGGAACGTGCGACCGACTACTATGAGCAGAAAGCAGAACAGGTCTCCGAGCTTTCATCCCGTGGGAGGGAGGCGGTGAGTGAGATCACGGATCGCAGCCGCGAGCTGATCAACCGTCAGCGCTCCCAGATCAGTGCGGCGATCGAGGCCGGCAAGCAGGGATACCGTGAGGCGAAGCAGTCGGACGCCGCGGCGGCCGAGGAGGTCTAGCCACAACCCGGTGGTTCCACTCCCGGACACCACGTCCCTACCTTCGCTCATAGTTTTGGATCAGCAGGAAGTGGGAAGTGAGAAGTGGGAAGTGAGAAGCTGGTAATGGACAGTAGATATCAGATAGCAGAGAGGTGATTGTGGGGAATGGATTGACGATCTTTATCGCCACGGCTGTTGGGGTTCTGCTTGTCGTTCAGGTCGGGGTCTTTGTCGGGCTTTACCTGCTGGCGCGTCGGGTAGTGACGGTTGTTGAGCAGGTGGGTGACTTGCAGACACGGGCTGAATACCTCCTAAACAACACCGAGCCGGTCGTCAAGCTGGCACACAGCCTGATGACCGATCTCAAGGTCGCCTCGGGTTACTTTGTCCAGGGGGCGGAGCACCTCAATGCCATCGCCGAGATGGCAAAGGACGAAGCGGCGGAGATAAAGTCGCTGCTGGGTGATACTACGGCCCAGGCCCGACGTGAGGTTGAGAAGGCGAAGAAGCAGGTCGAGAAGGTTCAGCAGAGTCTGGCAGTGGCGACCGATGAGTTCGAGCGGACCTCGGCGCTTGTTCAGCAAAGTGTCCTTGGGCCGGCTCGTGAGTTCTCCTATGTGATGTATGGTCTCCGGCGGGCGATCGCGGTGCTGTTGGCCGGTAAGAAGCTGCCGGTCAATCGCGCCTACCAGGATGAGGAGATGTTTATCTGATCCTCCCGTCCTGCTCGCTTCAGCGCGATACCGGATTGGGAAGACTTGACGTGTCGAAGGGGCCCTGGGTGGCCCCTTTTTGTTCGGTCGGGAGATCTTCTGAAAATCCGTGGCAGTTTTGCCGCCGCTTCGCGCTGGGTGTTTTGCAGCCGCTTGCCGCTGTATTAGGATAGAGCCAGCCGCGATAAAAGAGGATGCGATGTCCGGCCTGCCACAGGGGTGAAGGTGAAGGTGAAGACTATGGTCGTCTCTATCACCGATGGAGCCGTCTCTGCAGGTCGAATTGCTTAACAGAATAGAGGCTGAGTTGTTCAGCTGAATTGTTCAGAAGACCAGGGAAATGACAAGTGAATTGAGCACGGAACTGAAGTCGACCGTCAATCTGCCACGAACCGACTTTGCACAGAAAGGCAATCTTCCACAGAATGAGCCGGTTCGACTGGCCCGTTGGACGGAGGTGGATCTGTATGCGCGTTTGCGAGAGGCGCGGGCCGGGCGTCCGGTCTTCGTTCTGCACGATGGTCCCCCCTACGCCAACGGACGGATTCACCTTGGGCACGTCCTGAACAAGGTTCTGAAGGACTTTTGCGTCAAGTCACGCTCGATGATGGGATTCTGGGCGCCATACGTGCCTGGCTGGGACTGCCACGGTCTGCCGATTGAGATCAAGGTCGAGGAGGAGCTGGGGGCGCACAAGAACGACATGCCGGTGGTCGAGGTTCGCCGGGCGGCGCGGCGGCACGCCGAGAAATATCTGGCGCTGCAGCGTGAGGACTTTAAACGTCTCGGAATTCTTGGCGAGTGGGATAACCCCTATCAGACGATGAACTTTCGCTATCAGGCGGAGATCGTTCGGGTCTTCGCCGAGTTCGTCCGCCGGGATGCCGTCTATAAGGGAATGCGCCCGGTTCACTGGTGCATCAGCTGTCAAACCGCCCTCGCTGAGGCGGAGGTCGAGTACAAGGATCATACCAGCTACTCGGTCTATGTCAGGTTTCAATTTCCGGACGCTGAAAAGCTCGATTCGGAGCTGGCTGGGAGGTCAGTCTCGATTGTCATCTGGACAACGACACCCTGGACTCTGCCGGCCAACCTTGCGATCAGCTTCAATCCCGGCTTTGAGTACAGCGCCGTCGAAGTTGGAGCGGAAGTCTTCATTGTTGCCAGCGGATTGCTCGAGGCAGTGGCGACAAAGGTCGGCTGGGCCGAGCGTGGTTACAGGGTAATCGGAACCTACCGGGGAGAGCAGTTTGACCGTCTGCGGGCACGACATCCGTTCATTGACCGCGACAGTCTGATTCTGCTTGGCGATCACGTCACGCTCGATGCCGGAACGGGAGCGGTTCATACCGCCCCGGGGCACGGCTATGAGGACTATGTGATTGGTCGGCAGTATGGGCTTGAAGTATACAATCCAGTCGACAATCGTGGTTACTTTGTCCGCGAAGTCGAGCATTTTGCCGGACAGCGGGTGATTGCACTGACGAAGGCGGACGCCGCCAACGACGGCAACCGGTCGGTCATTGCCCACCTTGAGTCGATCGGGGCGCTGCTCAGGCAAGAGAAGTTTCAGCACCAGTATCCGCACTGCTGGCGGTGTCATCATCCGGTGATCTTCCGGGCAACACCGCAGTGGTTTATCTCGATGAGTGGCAGCGGGCTCAACCAGCGGGCAATCGAGGCCTGCGATCAGGTTCAGTGGGTGCCGGGGTGGGGCAACGAGCGGATGAAGAATATGTTCCGCGACCGCCCTGACTGGTGCATCTCGCGGCAGCGGGCGTGGGGAGTTCCAATACCGGTCTTCTACTGCGAGGAGTGTGAGGAGAGCCTCTGTGATCCGGCGGTGATCGACGGGATTGCTGATATCTTCGCCACGGAGTCGGCGGATGCCTGGTATACGCGGGAGATTGACCAGCTGCTGCCAGCCGGAACCAGGTGCGGCAAGTGTGGATCGGAGCGGTTCCGCCGCGAGAAGGACATCCTTGATGTCTGGTTCGACTCGGGATCGAGCTCAATTGCCGTGCTGAAGGCCTATGATCTTCCCTATCCGGCTGATGTCTACCTCGAGGGCGGAGACCAGTTCCGTGGTTGGTTCAACTCTTCGCTGGTGGTTGGACTGGCGGTTCGTGGTACGCCACCCTACCGAACCGTCATCACCAATGGCTGGGCGGTCGACGGCAATGGCGAGAAGATGTCGAAGTCGAAGGGAAACGTCGTCGAGCCAGAGAAGGTGATCAGGCTGATGGGGGCGGAGATCCTGCGTCTCTGGTGCTCAGCCCTCGACTATCACGAAGACATGCGGGTATCGGACGAGATTCTGAAGCGGATCTCGGATGCGTACCGGAAGCTGCGCAATACGGCGCGATACTGCCTTGGAAACCTTGATGGATTCAATCCGGAGAAGGATCGGGTCGACTACCGCGAGATGATGGAGATCGACCGCTGGGCGCTGGCCCAGATCGACCTGGTCACCAGGCGGGTTCTTGCGGCCTATGAGCGATACGATTTTACCGAGGTCTATCAGTCGCTCTACTCATACGCCACCATTGAGCTCTCATCACTCTACTTCGATATTCTGAAGGATCGACTCTACACGTCAGCCCCCAAGTCGGTGGCCCGGCGCTCGGCGCAGACGGCGCTCTTTGAGATTGTTCACCGTCTGACCCGGCTGATGGCGCCAATTCTGGCCTTCACTGCCGACGAGATCTGGGAGCATATCCCCGGGGTGAAGAACGAGTCGGTGCATCTGACCGTCTTTCCGGCGGCCGAGGATGGATGGAGAGACGAGGCGCTGCTGGAGCGGTACGCCCGGCTGTTCGAGCTGCGGGGTATCGTGACCAAAGCTCTCGAAGAGGCGCGAGCGGCGAGGTTGATCGGCTCACCGCTCGAGGCGAAGGTGACAGTAGCGACCGACGCCGGGACGCGAGACTTTCTGGCCTCGTTTGGTGAGGATCTCCGCTTTATGTTCCTGGTTTCGGCCGTCACACTGGTCGATGGGGCCGGAACGGTGGTGACGGTGGAGCCGGCAGACGGACTCAAATGTGAGCGTTGCTGGAACTACACGGTCGACGTTGGAACCGATCCACGCTACCCGGCCGCCTGTGCCAGGTGCATTGTGAGCCTCGATGAGGCCAGGTCTTCCTGATGGCGATCAGATTTTTCTACCTGCTGATCACGTTGATCCTCCTGGGTCTTGACCAGGCGACGAAGTACTGGGCGACGGTCTCGCTCAGACCACGCATTCTGGTCGAGGTTGTCCCCGGCATTCTGAGGTTTACGTATGCGACCAATCGGGGGGTAGCCTTCAGTCTTTTTGCTGACAGCGAGACGGATATCCGTTATATTCTGGCTGCGACCGCCCTGCTGGCGGCGGTCTTCGTCTTATTCTATCAGTGGCGAACACCGGTACGAATGGTTCGCCTGCACGTGGCACTCTCGATGATGCTGGCCGGGATTGTTGGCAACCTGATCGATCGGGTCAGGTTGGGTGAGGTGGTCGACTTCATCGATCTGCACTGGCGAGAGAGATACTACTGGCCGACGTTCAATGTGGCGGATGCGGCGATCTGCATTGGGGCCGGACTTCTGGCCTGGCAAATGATCAAGGAAGAGCGGGCGGAGAGAAGATATGTTTCCTGAACTTTTCAAGATACCCGGCACTGAGTTTACCCTGAACACTTATGGGTTCCTTCAGGCGCTCAGCTTTGTCGCGGGAATATTGCTGATGGCAAGGCTGGCGGAACGGGATGGGATAAGCCGACAGCGGGCCTACGATCTTGGTCTCTGGATCCTGGCGTCGTCACTGATCGGATCAAAGTTGTTGCTGGTGATCACGGAGTGGAATCTCTACTATCGTGACCATCCGCGGGAGATCCTTTCACTCGATTTTTTCCGGTCGGGGGGAGTCTTCTATGGTGGCTTTATCGGAGCGGTTCTGACATCGATCCTTGTCGCGAGGGCCTTCAAGCTGCCGTGGTGGAAGATTGCAGACGTCTGTGCACCGGGCATCGCGCTTGGGACGGCGATCGGGCGCCTCGGCTGTTTTGCCGCCGGCTGCTGCTGGGGTAAGCCGACGACTGCCAGCATCGGAGTTCATTTTACCGAAAAGGCCCACGAGCTGACTGGTGTTCCACTGGTTGTGGCCAACCTGCGCGATCAGGCTGACCAGAGTCTGTGGGCCGAGCGGCTGGGTGATCTCCTCTCACCGGTAAGCCTGCACCCGACCCAGCTCTACGAGGCCGCTGGAACTCTCCTTTTGACCGGACTGTTGATCCTTATCTTCAGGCGGCGCCAATTTGTGGGTCAGGTCGTTCTGACGTACGCGATACTTTACGGCTTAATGCGTTTCGCCATCGAGTACTGGCGTGACGACTGGCGCGGCGAGCTGCTTGGACTCTCTACCTCCCAGTTTATCTCGGCGCTGATCATCCTGCTTGCAGTTCCGACCTACGTCGTGTTTCTGACGCGCTGGAGACGGTCATCCGTCGAGGAATAAGGCGGCCTGAAGATGCGTCTGGCCTATTTCTCTCCGCTCCCACCGGTCAAGTCGGGGATTGCCGACTACAGCGCCGAGCTTCTGCCCGAATTGGCCAAGGGGGCAGAGATCACAGTATTTGTCGACCAGCCGCGTGACCCAAAGCCCGGTCTCCCCTATGACGTCCAGCCGGCGATCTACTTCGACGAGATCGATCGGGATCGACCGTTCGATCTCTGCATCTATCAGCAGGGCAACAATCAGCACCACGAATTTGTCTACGACCAGGCGCTTCGAGTCCCGGGGATGCTTGTACTGCACGAGTACTGCCTCCATCACCTGGTGGTCTGGAGGACACTTGGGCGGGGGGATGAGGAGGGCTACTGGAAGGAGATGTTCCACGCCTACGGGCGGGTAGGGGCACGGCTGGCCGAGACGCGTTCGAGAGCCATCTCAAGCGAGTACCAGCAGTTTCTGATGCCGCTCAACCACCGCCTTGTGAACCGGAGCCTTGGAGTAGTAGTGCACAGCGAGTATGCGGCGTCCCGGCTTGAAGATGTCGCACCCGGGATTGAGGTTGAGCCGATATCGCACCATCTCTCCCCGTCGGTTGGGGTGGTGGAGGGGATCGACCGGGAGGAGTGTCGGCGATCGCTTGGGCTGCCGGAGGATGCATTCATCGTCTCCTCGCAGGGCTTTGTGACACCGCCAAAGAGGCTGCCGGTAGTACTCGCCGCCTTCAAGCGTCTGTTGAAGTTGGTACCGAATGCACGGTATGTGATTGTTGGCGAAGATCACTGGCAATGGAAGATCGCGCCACTGGTGGAGGATCTCGGGTTGCAAAACCTGGTTCGGCTGACGGGCTATGTCACCGAGAGGGACTTTTTCCGCTATCTGAAGGCAAGCGACGTCCTGGTCAATCTTCGCTATCCGACGGCGGGTGAGACATCGGGCACGCTCATTCGGGGCCTTGGGGTTGGAAAGCCGGTGATCGTCAGCGATTACGGCCAGTTTCGGGATCTGCCGGAAGATGTCTGCCTGCGGGTCACTCCGGGTCCTGACGAGGAGCGGGAGCTGGCAGATCACCTGCAGATGCTGGCCTACCGTCCGCTGCGAGGCGAGCATCTGGCGCGACGAGCCGCCGCCTGGGTCCGCGAAGAGTGTGCGATCGAAAGATCCGCCTCCCGTTATCTTGAGTTTGCCAGCCGACTGATCGCAGAGAAGCAGCGTGGACTCCGGGTCGAGTCCGACCACCGGCTCGACTTTCCAGTGGAATCGAACATAACCGCCGAGCCTGATGAGGCGCTCAGCTATGTCCGGGGCTTCTTTGCCGACAATCCGGACGCGCTGGGGTATCTGCAGACCCACGCCCGGAGGCTGCTTGAGACCCTGGCACTGACTCCGATTGGCGATCCTGGCCAGCGAATACTTGAGTTGAGCAGTTATCTGCAGCTACCGCTACTGCTCCATCGGTTTGGACGCTACGGTGAGATACTGGTCACCAACTGGTGGGAGGGCGGCCCGGCAGAGAAATCGAAATCTCTCCGCCACGCCGAGAGTGGAGAAGAGATCAGTTTTCGGATCAGGAATGTTGATGTCGAGCGCCGCCAGTTGCCATTCGATGACGGCTCGGTCAATGTCGTGCTCTGCTGTGAGCTGATCGAGCACCTGCGAGAGGATCCGCTCCACATGCTGGTTGAGATTCACCGGGTTCTGAAATGGGGAGGCTTGCTGATCCTGACGACGCCGAACATCGCCTCAGCTCGTAGCGTTGAGGCGGTTCTGGGCGGCGTCACGCCGTACATCTACGGCCAGTATAACCGTCGAAGTCCGGCCGACCGGCACGCCCGAGAGTATACGCCGCAGGATGTGCGGATCGCGATGGAGTCTGCCGGCTTCCAGGTCGCGAAGATGGTGACGAGGGATATCTGGCATCCGGCCAACGAGACATTGCTGGCTCAACTGGACCGCACCGGTGTCCCGCGGGAACTGCGCGGAGACAACATCTTCGCGGTTGGCCGCAAGCTGACGAGGAAGATCGACCGATATCCCCGCGAACTCTATGCGGCGGAGTAGGGGATTACAAGCGGATAGTCTGGCGGTCAGGCCTGCCAGTGTCCGGATCAGCAGCTCGCCTGAAATCTATGATCATCGCCAGCCACATCACAAAGAGATATCAGCTTTACGATTCACCAGCCAGCCGGTTGAAGGAGAAGCTGTGGGGAGGGCGACGTCGCTTTCACCGGGATTTTCTCGCACTTGAGGACGTCTCGCTCGAGGTTCACACGGGTGAGACCTTTGGTATCATTGGCCGCAATGGGGCAGGGAAGTCGACACTTCTCCAGATCATCGCCGGAGTGCTCAAGCCGACCAGCGGGAGCGTGACGGTCGAGGGGCGAGTGACGGCGCTCCTTGAGCTTGGCAGCGGCTTCAATCCGGACTACAACGGTCGCGAAAATATCATTTTGAGCGGACAGATCCTCGGAGTGAGCGAGGCGGAGATGAAGCGGCGACTCGAGGTGATCGTCCGCTTTGCCGAGCTGGAGGCGTTTATCGACCAGCCGGTCAGAACCTATTCGACCGGAATGTTGATGCGGCTGGCCTTTGCTGCGGCGATTCACGTCGACCCGGATGTGCTGATCGTTGATGAGGCGCTCTCGGTCGGCGACGTCTACTTTCAGCGCAAGTCGCTCGATCGGATGGAATATTTTCGCAAGGCAGGGAAGACGGTCCTCTTTGTCTCGCACGATCCGGGCCTTGTCCAGCGGTTCTGTGACCGGGCACTCTGGCTTGAGGCGGGGAAGCCGGTCAAGCTCGGTCCGTCGCGAGAGGTGGTGACCGCCTACCAGGCCTTCTGCGTCAGGCTTGAGGAGGAGCGGCTGCGCGAGGTCGCAAGCGGTATCGCTCCGGGGATCGTTGAGCACGAACAGATCCTCCGTGAGCTGCGACTGACCGGCTCACGCTGGGGAGATGGCCGGATCCGGGTCAACAGAGTCGAGATGGTCGACGAGCGTGAAGGATCTTCGTGGGTCATCCGGAGTGGGCAGCCAGTGACCGTCCGACTACATTTTGAATCGGATGGATACTATCCCCAGGCGGTATTTGCACTCGACATCTATCGTTACGACGGGATATTCATCGGATCGGTCAACAACTTTGACCTTTCACCGACGGAACTGTCGATCGAGCCGGGCGAGGGGACGGTCGAAGTTCGACTGCCTTCCGTCGTGCTCCCCTACAGTGTCTACTATCTGACCATCAAGGTCTACACTGAGAATGGTGCCCCCGACTGGAGGGAGCCGGCTGACGTCCATCATCAGATGTACCAGTTCAATGTCTTGACCGAGCGGCACATCAACGGCCTGATTCCCCTCGAGTCAGCCTGGAGGCAGCTCCCTCGAAGTTCAGCTCGAAGTGCCGATTGAGCCAATGCCACAATGCCCGGAAAAGTCATAAAGTACGGAAGACTCCTGGTCGCGAGTGAGAAGCGGAGGTCGGCACTATAATGTCAGGGGAGGGGGATGGTCATGCAGATTGCCAGAATCGTCCAATCAGCTTCGCATCTTGAATACACGGCACGGGTTCTTGATTCGCTCGACACCGGACAGTCACCAGCGCCGGGTGATTACGCCTTTGGCCGGTTTGTCAGAGTTGGCAGCGCCGTTGGCATCATCGCCAATTCGCAGCTGATCAACCCTGAATTTGGCAGCTACGGACCGCGTCTGACGACTCCGGCCGAGGTCAATCGGATCTTCAGTCCGGACTTCCTCAACGAGCAGGGAGTATTGATCTCAATACTGCTGCTCGGATGGCAGGCGCGGGAGGGATATTTTCAGGGGGTTCCGCCGGAGGTTCTGCCGGTCAATTCGCCCGTTGAGACGCTCGGGGACGATGATCTGCTCTCGTTCCATCTTGCGGGAGGCGAAGGGGTGCGACTTGCGTACTATCCGGTGGTCGCGATCCATGCGAAGCTGCTTGCGCGTCCGCTGATTGAGGGCATCATTGGTCAGCTCGATCCATTGATCGATGATGCCGGGCGGGCGAGGCTCAGGGTTTTCCGGCAGACGCTGGCCTGGCGCGAGACGGTTGAGGGGCTCGGTTAGCGGCTCCCGGGCATTTTCATCCACTGTCCGGCGCTGAGAACTTCAAGGCGGGTGTGGGCCTGCGGAAAGAGGCTCCCCGCGGCAGGATTCTCCTGCAGGAAAAGACGGAGAGACCGCTCGTTGATAGAGGCAATCTTCCAGAACCTCCGTTCTCTCACCAGATACTGCTGGGAGATGATTCGACCCCGGGAGATCGCTTCGCCATTCAGGGTGATGGGGTGGGTGAGTGTTCCGTAGATGGTGGTGGTGGCAACCGCCAGTCCGTTTTTTTGTTCAACCCGGTCGATCTCGATCTTTTCAAGGCGAAGCAGACCCGCCAGCCGGGATAGTCCGGCCACCATCTCCGGACGCGAGGACTTTTTCTGCGTGGCCTCCGGGAGCAGATCATAGATCTGATCGTAGTGGCCATTTTTGAGCAGTGAGAAGTAATGCTCAATTGCCCCGCGGACGGTATCTCTCCCACCTGTTGCTCCGAGCGGGTGGGTGGTGAGAGCAAGCAGGCAGACGAAGAGGACTGTTCCCGGTGCAGGTATCAATATTTTCATGTTCAAGAGGATCAGGGAAAATCGATGGGGAGTCAAATCACCACACCATTGGCGCAGATGAAGGAAGACTGGAATCGGCGGGCGGTTGAGAATGCCCGCTGGTACATCAATACCCTCCGGCTCGACCAGAGCGAAGAGGAGTTTGACCGCAGCGGAAGGGAGGGGGTTGAGCAATGGATTCTCCCGGAGATCGAACTGCTGACGCAGGGAGCTGATCCGCGGAGCCTCCGGCTGCTCGAGATCGGTTGCGGAATTGGACGAATGACGCGCCATCTGGCATCGATCTTCGGCGAGATCTACGCGACCGATGTCTCGGGTGAGATGATTGAACGTGCCCGAAGAAGACTCGCTGACCTCCCGAACGTCCACCTCTACGAGACCTCCGGCGCGGATGTCGATCCGCTGCCTGACGACTTCTTTGACATCGTCTACTCGATATTTGTCTTTCAGCACGTCCCGACTCGTGAGGCGATCAGGTCAACGCTGATCGATGCTTGGCGAACCCTCCGGCCGGGCGGGCTGCTTCGTTTCCAGACCAACGGCGTAACGGCCGACTCCTTCCGCGCAACAGCAAAGAACACCTGGGTCGGGGAGACTTACTCCGCCGCAGATGTCAGAGCCCTGGCTGGTGAGTTGGGAGCACAGGTTGTGAGCATCTACGGTGCTGACACCCTCTACTGTTTCTCGACCCTGCGAAAACCACGCCCCCGGCGGTCGGTATCGACCGGATTCGCACCGGTTGTGATCGAGCGGTTTGGCCGGGCAGATGATCCGGCCACGGAGGAGATTCCAGCCGCAGGCAGCCTTGCGTGGCTCTCGCTGATTGTCTCTGGTCTCGATCCGGAGATGGCGGATACCAATCGGCTGCGGGTTGAGATAGACGGGACCCAGGTCGTGCCCCGCTATGCCGGCCAGATGCGACCACATTATCGGCGGGCACTTCCGCCGGATGTCGCCGATTGCCTCTATATTGAAGCCGGCATTCCGGATACCGTTCAGTCTGGCCTGTGCCCGGTTCGGCTTATCACCGGAAATGGTGACCCTTCTCCGATCGTCAGGGTGAGGCTTGTGGAGCCACTCCCGATCGTGACCACGATGATATCCTTCCGCAACCAGGTCGACTTTGGGACCGATATCGAAGTGGCCGGGCCCAAGTCGGCCGTCACCATCTGTGTCGATGGGCTTGACCGGACGGCAACAACCGATAATGTCTCATTTTGGATCGCCGGGAGGGAGCTGCGCCCGGACTTTGTTGGGTATGATCCAAATTTTGCCGGCTACAAGGTCGATCTTCAGCTTCCCACGGCCGACCAGGTTCTCGAGCCTGGTCGGGTCACCGGTGAGATCGTCTTCAAGGGAGTGGTCTCGAATCCGCTCGAGATCGAGCTGAGCCCTGAGGGCTCCACTCGGTTCGCCAGCTCGCCCTCCGATCCGTCTACGCTTTCTTCCGTGCCTTCGACGGAGCCTTCTTAGAGGGTGCCTTCTTCGAAGGAGCCTTCGCACCTGTAGCCTTGGTGGCAGCGGGTTTGGCGCTGGTCGCCTTGCGCGCCGGCTGGCTGGCTGGCCTCTTTTCCGCCACCTTTCGCACGCCCCCTGCCCGGGAGCTTCCCGCCGTCGCGACCTCTCCCGCACCTCCGGATGCGGTGGGAGGGATGATCATCACCTCGCCGTCAACATTACGATATCCGCATGACTCGTCTGAACAGTAGCGGGTTGTCTCATCCTTCTTGGCGTTATATTTCTCAAGAATAAATGGTTTGTCGCACTGCGGACAGGCCTCCTGGATCGGTTTATCCCAGAAGACGGTGTCACATTTCGGGTATTCAGAGCAGCCATAGAAGAACTTGCCGCGCTTCGATTTCCGGATCAAAATCTCACCCGAGCATTCCGAACGCGGGCAGGGAACGCCAGTCGTCTCACGCTTGATATACCGGCATTCGGGGTAGGTGGAGCAGGCGGTAAACTCACCGTATGGCCCCTGCCTGACCGCCAGCCGCTGACCACACTCCGGACAGTCCACGTCGAGCATGACCGGGGCGGCAACGGCCCCTGATTTTGTGATCTTCCTCGTGTTCTTGCAATCCGGGTAGCCGGTGCAAGCCAGAAATTGGCCGAAGCGGCCACGTTTGAGAGCCATGGCCCGGCCGCACTTGTCGCAGGTCTCGTTCGAGTATGGATTCTCAGCCGCTGCTTCCGGGCTCACCTCGCCGTTGGTGATGGCGACAGCCGGCTTGGCAAGGTCTCGGGTCGATTTACACTCCGGATAGTTGGTGCAGGCCAGAAACTGCCCAAAACGCCCGAACTTGATCGCCATCCTGGATCCGCATTTGTCGCATAGCTCGTCGGTCAGGATCTCCTGACGCTTGACGTCTCTCATCTGCTCCTGCGCCGCCTTGAGATCGACCGTGAACTTGTCGTAGAAGCCGCGGAGCGCAGTCGTCCACTTCAACTTGCCTTCCTCGACCTCGTCGAGCTCCTGCTCCATCCGCGCGGTGTACTCGACATTGAAGAGCTCGGCGAAGCTCTGCACCAGCAGATCGTTGACAATAGTACCCAGCTCGGTTGGATGGAATCGATTCTCGAGCTTCTCGACATATTCTCGATCCTGGATGACGCTCATAATCGAGGCATAGGTCGAAGGCCGTCCGATCCCCTTCTCCTCGAGAGCCTTGACAAGCGTCGCCTCCGTATAGCGCGGCGGAGGATCGGTGAAGTGCTGGTTGGGGGTGATCGAGTTGAGCTGCAACGCCTCGCCCTTCACGACCTTCGGCAGCCGTGCCGCTCGCTCGGCGTCGTCCTCGTCCTTTTCGTCCTTTCCCTCTTCGTAGACGGCCAGGAATCCATCGAACTTTATCACCGATCCGGTGGCACGAAACAGATACTTCTGGCCTGCGGCAATGTCGATCGTTGTCTGGTCAAAGATTGCCGGCATCATCTGGGAGGCGACAAAACGCTGCCAGATCAGTCGATAGAGGGCCAGCTCGTCCTTCCCGAGGCTGGCTCCAATCTTCTCCGGGGTGCGTTCGGCCGAGGTTGGCCTTATCGCTTCGTGGGCGTCCTGGGCATCCTTCTTGGAGCGGTACTGGATCGGATTCCCGGGAAGATATGACGGACCATACTGCTGATCGATAAACTGCCGAACCTCGCCGATCGCGCTATCAGCCACCCGAGTCGAATCGGTACGCATATAGGTGATCAGGCCGACCGTCCCTTCCGCCCCAAGGTCGATCCCTTCATACAGCCGCTGGGCGATCTGCATGGTCTTCTTGACCGAGAATCGAAGCTTGCGCGATGCCTCCTGCTGCAGCTTCGAGGTGATGAACGGTGGTACCGGGTTTCGTTTCTTCTCTCTGGTCGTCACCTCCTGGACGACATAGCCCGATCCTTCCAGCTCCCGGAGAATCTTCTTCGCCGTCTCCTCATTGGAGATGTGAACCTCGTTCTTCCTGATCCCGTCATCGAACCCGGACGTCTTGACGGTCTTGTCGGCGATCTTGTAAAGACGCGCGTCGAAGGCCGGGGGGAGGGCTGCCGACAAATTGGCGATCACCGACCAGTACTCTGTTTTGACAAAGGCCTGGATGTCCCGCTCACGCTCGACCACCAGCCTCACTGCAACCGTCTGGACTCGCCCCGCAGAAAGGCCGCGCCGCACCTTGTCCCAGAGCAGGGGACTCACCTTGTAGCCGACCAGCCGGTCGAGCACCCGCCGCGCCTGCTGCGCATCGACCAGCGACTCGTTGATGCTTCCGGGGTGTTTGAACGCGTCCTGGATCGCCGACTTCGTGATCTCATTGAACATCACCCGGTAGACCGATTTCTTCGTCTTCCCCTTTCCGCCTCCCACCAGTTCGGCAATATGTCGACCGATAGCCTCACCTTCCCGGTCGGGGTCGGTTGCGATGTAGATCGCTGTAGCCTCTTTGGCCGCCTCTTTAATCTCGCGAACGACCTTCTCCTTGCCTGGCATCACCTCATACGTTGGCTCGAATTCGTTCTCGACGTCGACCCCGAGCCCTTTCTTGGGCAGATCCTTGATGTGGCCCACCGAGGCCAGCACCTTGAAGTCCTTGCCCAGATATTTGTTGATGGTCTTTGCCTTGGATGGCGATTCAACGATGACCAGCGATTTTGACATAGTCTTTATTAATCCTCTTCTGTCCTCTCCCGGCTTCGGATTTGCCACGAACGGACAGACGAACTCCCCAAAAACAGATCAAATAACACGAAAAAGATATCAAGTTCAAGCTGTGGGCGGGGGCAGGGGAGGTCCTGACTCGAACCAGCCGAGGAGGAGGGTGGTCGGTTTGATCAGGGTACTGAGGCGTCAGTCTCCGGCTTCGGCTGAACTGGCCACGTCGAGGGCTTCCTCGAGACTGAACACACCTTCATAGAGGGCTTTACCGATGATCAGGCTGTCGACGCCATATGGCTGAAGCTGGCTGACCGCGGTAATATCGCCCAGGGTGGCCACTCCACCCGATGCCGTGACCTTCAGCCCGCTCGCCTCAGCAATCTCGCGAGTCGTATCGATATTGATCCCCGACAACATCCCATCCCGATCGATGTCGGTATAGACAATCCGGTCAATACCCATCTCCGCCACCCGCTGGGCGAAGTCGACGGCATCGATCTGCGACTGTCTCTCCCAGCCACGGAGCGCGACTTTGCCGGAGCGGGCATCGATCCCGACGATCACCGTTGAGCCAAACTCTCCGACGATATGATCGAGCAGCACCGGATTTTCAATGGCGGTCGTTCCAATTACGATCCGCGTCACACCAAGATCGTCAAGCCGCCGGACGTCGTCCTTTGTCCGGACACCGCCGCCAAATTGAACCGGAATGTTGACCTCGAAGAGAATTCGTTCAAGCGCTTTCAGGTTATCCGTATCCTTCTGGTTCAACGCCCCATCAAGGTTGACGACGTGCAGCATCTCTGCCCCTGCCTCAACCCAGCGCCTGGCGACGCTTGTCGGATTCTCCGAGTAGACTGTCTCAGCGGTTACCTGACCCTGCGTCAAACGAACGCAGCGCCCACCACGCAGATCGATGGCTGGAATGATAATCATGCAGATATACTAAGAGAGGTTTATCCCGGAGGCGTTGCCCTCCAGC
Source organism: Acidobacteriota bacterium (assembly GCA_041182745.1). Classification (GTDB taxonomy): domain Bacteria; phylum Acidobacteriota; class Blastocatellia; order RBC074; family RBC074; genus CAIOZW01. Next base: position 632 of record JBEGMZ010000251.1, on the reverse strand, counting down.
CCTGGTGGCCTTCCGTCGACTATTCGCCGGTTGCGGCCGTTCGCCGCAATCACCCGGGCCAGACCCCGTCCCGTCATTGTTCTGTTCTGTTAGGTTTTGTTAGGTTCTGTAAAAGCCCTGTTGCTGTTCTGCTGCTCTTCTGTCGCTCGTCACCCGAAACGAGTCTGGTTTCGAGACCATTTAGACCAGTTTATGCCTATTCAAACTCGTTTAAACTCATTCAAACTCATTCAAACCCAAGACCACTATGTTATTCCGAAACCTGTTGGATCCGGCACAGTTGGATTGAGTGCAGGACGCTGCGGGCAGAACTTCCGCCTGACGCCACAGTAGATACTACTCATCCCGCCGACCGAATCAAGTGAAATCGACATTTTCCATAAAACGGCGACATTGACGGGGTGTCGTGGCCGCCCAGCCGCGCGATCCCCTTAAATCCAGGGATGAGGCCGTCCCTCCTTTGACAGCTTTGATGGTTAATCCTAATATACAAAAGTGCTGAGCGAGCAGGCTATCCTTGTTCAAACCGGAATCTCATGCGTCGCATAACTATAAAAATGAGGTTGACAATAAATGGCAACATTGGGGCAGGAGCTCAAAAGAAGGCGCGAGGAGAAGGGGTTGACCATCAA
>JBEGMZ010000250.1:0-4267 GCA_041182745.1 Acidobacteriota bacterium | reverse complement strand
ATTACACTGAGAAGTGATTGCGGATGGCCTCACGCGAAGCCGCGAAGGATGGTTTGCCAGTGAAGTCTTTCTTCTTCGCGCCTTCGCGTGCGATCACTAATTGGAAGCCCTCTCTATCGATAATGCGATTGCCCGGTTCCGGCCATCAGCAGTCCGGACGGAAGTCGAGAGTTGCGTTCGATTCACGGTCAATGCCCGGGTATACTGAAATCGATGAGCGGGCGCTGCTCGCCCCTCCGGTAACCGGGTTAGTGGTCGCAAGATCGACCAGTGAGAGAGGAGAGTGAGAACATGAATTCAGGAGAAGCCAGGGCCGCCGAGATTTCGCCATTTGCGGGACTGGACAGCCTGCGTGTCAGGCTTGCCCACCACGAGCTCTATTCACGCCTGACGTCATCACGCGGCATTGCCATCTTCATGAAACACCACGTTTGGGCAGTCTGGGATTTTATGTCGCTGGTCAAAGCACTGCAGCGGAGTCTGACCTGCGTCGATCTGCCGTGGCGGCCAACGGGTGATCCGGAGGTTCGTCACCTGATCAACGATATCGTCACCGGCGAGGAGAGTGACGTCGATCGCCACGGACAGCGGGGGAGCCATTTCGAGTTCTATCTGACCGCGATGAAGGGGGTCGGCGCCTCGACGCGGCGCATCGAGACCTTTATCGAACTGATCGGCGGTGGGACACCGGTCTCCGAGGCATTGGTTGAAGCGGGAGCGCCGCCTGCCAGCGCCCGGTTCGTCAATCAGACCTTTGAGGTCATCGAGCGAGGCCGAATCCACGAGATTGCGAGCCTCTTCACCTACGGTCGGGAAGATATCATCCCAGCGATGTTTATTGGAGTGCTTGATCGACTCGATGTGCCGGCAGGAGTCGAGCTGGCCGATCTTCGTTACTACCTTGAGCGCCACGTTGAGGTCGATGGCGATCATCACGGACCACTCGCCCGGCGGATGGTCGCGATGCTCTGCAAGGGCGATGCCGCGCGTCTGGGTGAAGCCGTTGAGGCCGCCCGGCTGGCCCTCGAAGCGCGACTTGCGCTCTGGGATGCGATCGTCGCGCGGTGCGATCAGCAGGGAGAGGAGGCCCCTTGATGCGTCCCTACAAGCTCCTGTTTCTTGCAGTTCTCATCTCGACAGTCGCGGTCACCGCTCAGACGCCCTACTTTCCACCGGCAGGAGCCTGGACTCGCCGGCCGCCCGCTGAACTGGGGATGGATCCGGCCCGTCTGGCGGCGGCGATCGACTTTGCGCGGAGCCATGAGTCGACGCGCGAGATCGACTTCTCTGATCAGGAACGGATCTTTGGCTCATTGCTCGGATCGGTTCCCACCCGCCGCGCCTCAACCAATGGGATCGTCATCTACAAGGGATATGTTGTCGCGGAATTTGGCGATACCACTGCCGTCGACCCAACCTATTCCGCCGCCAAGAGCATGATGGCGACCGTCGCCGGAATTGCCATCCGTGACGGTCTGATCCGGCTCGATGAATCGGTCGGAAAGCTGGTCAGGGACGGTGGCTACGACTCGCCCCAAAACTCGCGTGTCACCTGGAAGATGCATCTCCAGCAGGAGTCGGAATGGGAAGGGGAGATGTTTGGCAAGAAGCATGACTTTGTCGGTCGCGCGGCCTTCGGCGAGGGTGAGCGAAAGCCGCGCCAGTTACAGGCTCCCGGCAGCTTCTACGAGTACAACGACGTCCGGATCAACCGCCTCGGCCTCTCCCTGCTCAGAGTCTTTCGTCAATCGGTGCCGGAGATCTTTCGCCGTGAGGTCATGAGCAGCATTGGCGCTTCGAACGCCTGGAAATGGGTTCCCTATCACAACAGCTATGTCGAGATCGATGGCCGCCGTCTTCCATCGGTCAGCGGTGGTACCCGCTGGGGTGGTGGCGTCTGGATCGATTCGTGGGATCTGGCCCGCTTTGGCTACCTCTGGCTCCGCGGTGGTCGCTGGGGGGACCGCCAGATTCTTCCCCCCGACTTCGTCCGGGCATCGCTCACTCCGAGCGCCCACGGTCCTGACTATGGCTACCTCTGGTGGCTCAATACGGCCCAGCGTAACTATCCGGGACTCCCGAAGACCGCGTTTGGTGCTCGTGGCGCCGGCAGCAACACCGTCACCATCCTACCGGAAGAGGATCTGGTGGTTGTCTGGCGCTGGCACCGTGGCAACGAGGCTGAGTTTGTTCAGCGGGTCGTTGCGGCGATCAATCGATAAGGATCAGAGACCACCGCCGGGTAATGGTGGAACACCCTCTCCCGGTCGGGGGAGGGTTCCCTCAAGCTCCTGCCGCCAGTGAGCGACTTCGCCCGCCGGGCCGAAGCAGTAGATCATCCGACAGATTTCGTCAGAGAGATTGGTCAGCTGGTGATAAGCCCCGGAGGGAATGTAGACCGCCTGTCCGGCGGCGATCAGACCCCGCTCTTCACCGACGCATAGCTCGGCGCTCCCTTCAAGAATGACATAGACCTCTTCCTGATCGTGATTGTGCCACGGAACCTGACCTCCCTGTGGATCGAGCGTGACGAGCCCGAGGCAGAAGTTGTCGGCACTGATCGGACTCGCCCCGCCAACGATGTTCTGTGTCCGCCGCCCGGCCGGATAACGCCGCCCCTCGATCTGTGCCAGATCAGCAATCTTCATCTTTCACCTCCGTTCGCCGCTGCACGAGCAGCAGATTGGTGCCATCCTGGACGACTTCGCCCGATCCATTGCGCAGCTCCAGACCCAGGGTCAGGATTCCGCGGTCGCCCCGACTCGTCAACCTTCGCTCTATGACCTTCAGGCTTCCGCTGATCCGGTCATCAGCGTAGATCGGCCGCCGAAAGTTCCACTGCCACGAGAGTGATGCGACCGCGGCAAACTGCTGCTCCGCGCGGTTCTTCAATCCGTCGAGCAGGATCAGCCCGAGCAGCCCGTGGGCGATCCGCCCCCGGAAGCCGAGACCCTGTGCGAACTGGTCGTCCATATGGACGGCGAAGAAGTCTCCTGATAACCCGGCATACTGGACGATGTGGGCCTCGGTAACGACCAGTCCATCCGTCTCGATCGACAGCCCCGGTTCGGCGTCTTCATAGTAAAGTCGATGGTGTAACCTGCTACTCATGACCTCTCCTTTGTCGGTAAACATCTCAAATAGTAAACCAACCAGTTGGTTGATTCAACCTTTTCCGATAAGCCTCAGTCTGTTAAACTGCCGAGCCATGGAGGAGCGAGGAGAGAGTGGAAAGGGGAGAGTCAGGCCGCGCAATCCGGAGGCGACACGGCGCCGGATATTGATTGCGGCGCGGCAGGAGTTTGCCCGGAAGGGGCTGGCGGGGGCGCGGGTCGATCTGATCGCCCGGCGGGCGAAGGCCAACAAACAGCTGCTCTATCACTATTTTGGCGGCAAGGATGGCCTCTACCTGGCGGTGCTCGAGGCGGCATATGGGGACATTCGCGAAGCGGAAGTGGCGCTTGAACTGGAGCATCTCGATCCGGTGGCGGCATTGCGGAAGCTGGTCGAGTTTACGTGGGAGTACTATCTGAAGAATCCGGACTTCCTCGCCCTGGTCAACCATGAGAATCTTGGCCAGGCGCGCCATTTCCGTAAGTCGGAGCGGCTCGCCGAGATCCACGGAGTCTTTCGGGGGCGATTGGCGGTGATATTGAAACGTGGGGTGCGGCAGGGGCTGTTCCGGAAGGGGATCGACGCCGATCAGCTCAACCTGACGATGGCGGCGATCGGCTACTATTATCTGACGAACCGATATACCAATTCGATCATCTTTGGCCGGGATCTGGGGGCGGCGGAGGCGCTGGAGGAGCGGCTCGATTTCAATCTGCAGACGGTGATGCGTCTGGTGTTGAAGAGTCCGAGGTAGAGGCAAAGCGGAACCACAGGGCGAGAGAGAGCATTGGGAGCGAAAGTGATGACGCAGGGAGAGGGAAGAAGGCCGGTGGCCGTAGTGACAGGGGCGGCACGGGGAATTGGGCGTGGCTGTGCGATCGGGCTCGGACGGGCCGGCTTCGATCTCGCGCTCTGGGATCGGGTGGGCGCGGAGGAGCACGGGCTGCTGGCAGCGCTCAGCGTAGAGTTGGAGGGGTTCGGGGCGCGGAGCTTTGCCCTGCAGGGGGATGTGACAGAGATCGCGAACCATGGGGTGATGCTGGCGCGGGTGGTCGACCATTTCGGTCGGCTCGACTGCCTGGTCAACAACGCCGGAGTCGGGGTGCTGCATCGAGGCGACCTGCTTGAGGTAACGCCGGAGAGTTACGACCGC
>JBEGMZ010000249.1:0-4207 GCA_041182745.1 Acidobacteriota bacterium | reverse complement strand
GTGTCATTCTCCGCCGCCCGCAGGTCGGTCATCCCTATCCATGCCAGCAAAGTTCTTTTCATCATCCGGTTAGAGTATAAAAATTTTTATTGATTTGCAAAAATTTTTACCATGAAGGCGGATTCGATTGGCAAAATCGGTCGGTGGGCAGGCGTCGGTAGCCACTTTGCTGAATGGCACGGTAAGTGCAGTTTCAGCAGAAGGCCCGGGGCGGGATGACCCGGTTCGAATGGTTCGGGCCGAAATTTTTATAAAAATTTTTCCGTCGGCTGAAATTTCCTGCTTGGGAAACACACAAGAGGGTGGGCAGATCAATCCGGGGCCTCGTGCCCCTGAGAGAAGGGGAGAAAAGAATGTTTGAAGCGCTGGAGAGGTTAGAGTTGGCGGAGGTCGACCGGCGGTTGGCGGAGAAGTTTCAGGAGATCCAGATGATCGGGCAGATGGAGATCACGCGAAACGATTTTCTGCTGCTGGCGCTGGAGGTGCAGGGCGTTTTGAGAGGGAATCCGGCGCGACTCGATCGGATTCCACAATGTGTCCTGCTCACGCTGCTGGTCTTCTGTGCCCGGTATGAGGACACGCGGGACTCCTTCTGGGGGAGTTTTTCGAGACTGCTTCGTCTGCGCAGCGAGGCCGGAGTGCAGCAGCGCTACCGGAAGCTGCTCGACGAGTCGTGGAAGAGGTGGGCGCATATCTATCTTCCTGCCGGAGGATACAGGTACGTCACCCCCATTCTCTACCATTCGATCCTTCCGCAGACGTGTATTGAAGAGATGGCGAAGTTGATCCACACGATGGGCGGGAATGTTGGCTGGGACGCGGTCGCCGATCTGGAGACAGGTGAGTTGGAGAAGATGCTGATGCAGGTGGAGAGCCGGTTCCACACCAGTCGGCCGCTGACGCGATTCGTGACCGATAGCAATTCACGCCAGCTCGCGGCCGCACTGATCCAGGATCTTTGTGAGGCAGCGTATCTCTACCTTGAACGTGGCAACGACCAGACCGAGTTGCTCGAACGGTTGAAGAAGCATCCGGTCCAGCTCGAGGTCTGGCAGCGGCTGGCGGGTCTTGAGCCGCAGCAGGGCCGCGGGGCGGGATTGAGCCGGATGGGAAATGGTTCCGCCCGTTGGCAGTGGGACCGGAAGGCGCGGCAGGTACGGCTCTATCTGCCGCGGCAGCGGGTGGTCAGTGCGTCCCGCCCCGGATACTACCGGGTTGGTGGCCGAAGGTATCCGGTCGAGTCGACCTGGAGCGGCAATAGCTGGCAACTGGAGCCGGTGGTGCTGTTCGATCTTCCGCTGGGCACGAACTACCAGGAGACGGTCAACTGCGAGCTCTTCACGGCCGACGACAAGCGACTGGATGGTCGGACGATCGGCCTGACCAGGAAGAACATTCTCTTCTTCCGTCCGGGTTGGGGGGAGATCGGTACCCTGGTCGATGACGATCAGGGGCTTGCCGCCGGCTATTGGTATGTGCTGCTCAATGACAGTTACCGACTGGTCGAAGCATCGGGTCGGAAGCTGGCGCCGATCGAGACTCATCTGGCGCCACGCGGGCTGGATGACGGCTATCGCGGTTATCTCTTCAACTTCAAGGCCGGGATGAGGTTGCGTCTGGTTCATCACACGGTCAATTCGGTCGAGGAGTCCGATAAGTCGCTGGAGGGAACCATCGAGGTCACGGAGAACCACCAGCGGTCACTGACGCTGGCTGGTGCAAGGTTGCGCGAGGCTGACGAACCTGATGGAACGGAGACGTACACCGGGGTGGCGCCGGTGCTGCGGATCGGCGCCGGGAGCTGGGCGGAGATTCGCGAGCTGTCGTTGCAGATCCGGGAGATGGGTGGGGCGATGCCGGTGCGGAGCCATTCACTTGCGGCACTGCTTGAAGCGGGTCAGGCGCGCTGGACGACCGACCGGCAGGAGTTCGAGGTCGACCTGGGCACGATTCTCGATTCCGGCACCGCCTGTCGATACCGGTTGAAGCTGCTGCACGGGCTGCAGCGGTCCCGGTACCAGCCGGTTGAGTTCAATCTTGTGCCGGCGACCCGCTTCGCCCCTGATTGGGAGGAGATGGCGCAGAGGCTCTTCACGGAGCTGCAGCCTCCCCGGGTGCGGGTTGAGTCGGCGGCGGAGTTTGTCGCAGAGAGCCGCCACGGCAGAGTGACGAGGCTGGATGAGCGAATGACGGAGATTGTCTGGAGCGAGAGTGCCCCCGACTTCAGTCTCGGGTTGCGGTGGGGGGAGCTGGCGGTTCAGGCGCAACTCCATCCGGCGGTGTTGCGTTGCGGGATCCAGCAGCGTGGAAATCCGATCGACTGGAACCGGAGAGGGAATGTCTGGCATAGCGAGACGATGTCGTTCGAGTCACTTCTGATTGTCGAGTCGCATCGGGAGAGTACCTACCGACTGGTGATTGGTGACATCAAGAGGGAATGGAAGCCGTTCAATGCCTATGGCCGGTTGGAGACCCCCCTTGCCGATCTGAAGGATAACGTGAATGAGAATGTCAGGAAGAATGGGGTTCCTTTTGTCCCGATCAGCATCGAGGTACGTCACCGGAACCACCATTATCGAATGCTCGTCGCGATCGTCAATACCGACTCGGACGCGATCTACGAGGAGGGAGAGCCGATCTCCGACCTGCGGGAAGGCCAATTGGTCCATCACCCGGTCTTTGGGCGGGGAAGGTTGTTGACCTTCACGGACACGGTGGCGATCGGGCAGCGCGTGCATGCCGCACGGTTCGAGTTTGACGATTTTCCGGGTGTCACCTTCTTCATTCCAACTACGAAACGGCTGCGAATCTATGGCGATCTGGAAGATGTTCGCCCGTTGGAGTACGCACGATCGAGCGAACTTGGGGCGCTTCTGGCGAGGCCGCGCCTGACCTGTTCAGAGAAAGGAAACGACCAATGAACGCGATTCAGATGACCGAGAAACTGCACGAAGACTATATCCGCTATCTGATGACGACCTTCGACATGTCGTTCTGGGATCAAGCCCTGACCGATGAGCTGCGGCGGAAGCTGGCCGCACCGGGAGTATTGTTCCGCGGACCGTTTCTGGAGCTCAATCCACCTTACCAGACCGGGCAGTCGTTGCGCCATCTGGTGGCGGAGGGGATTTTGAATGAGCGGCTCTGCCATTTGCGTGGGGATATTGAAAGAGCCGCTGAACGTCCATTACCACCCGATCGCCCGCTCTATCTGCATCAGGAGAAGGCGATCCGACGGATTGTCACGGAGAATCGGAATGTGGTGGTCGCCTCGGGGACGGGGAGCGGGAAGACGGAGTCGTTTCTGATTCCGATCCTGCACGATCTGCTCAGTGATAACAGGCCCGGGGTGCGGGCGATCCTGATCTATCCGATGAACGCGTTGGTCAATGATCAGCTCGATCGTCTGCGGAAGCTGCTGCGGGGCACGACGATCACTTTCGGGCGTTACACAAGTGAATTGAAGGAGAAGGAGCGAGATGGGCGCCGCATTAACCCGCAGTCTCCCGCCAACGAGGTGGTCTCGCGAGAGATGATCTGGGGAGATGAGAAGAAGGGGCAGCCGCCGGCTCCGCCACAGATCCTGATCACCAACTATGCGATGCTCGAGCATCTGCTGCTCCGCCCGCAGGACTCGCCGCTCTTTGAGTCGAACCATCTGCGGTTTCTCTGTCTGGACGAGGCGCACACCTATTCCGGGGCGCAGGGAATCGAGGTCTCGATGCTGCTGCGCCGGTTGAAGCATCGGCTCGGTAGTCAGCCGGGAGATCTGCGTTGTATCGCCACCAGCGCGACGCTGACGGAGAATGATCGTGCGGCGGCGGCCACCTTTGCCAAAGGGCTTTTCGGGGAAGAGTTCAGCGCGGAGGATGTGATCTTTGGGACACTGACCGCGCTGGGCGATGAAGATTCGAAGTCGGGATCGCCGACCAGTGTCGAGGCGTGGCAGGGAATATCGGATGAGCTGCTGGAGAAGCTGCGGAGGGGAGTGGCCGCGGCGAGTACTGATCGGCGGCTGATCGACGAGCTGTTGACCGGGTTTGAGGCGCTCGGGCTGGTGAGTGGCGCACAGGTGGAAGAGGTCAGGAGCCTGCCGGAAGTGGTCGATATTGCCCGGATTCTCTGGCTGCTCTTCCGCCACACTCCGGAGATCGCTGGACTACGGTCACGATTGCGGGAGGGGCCGATTGAACTGCGCCGGGCGGGA
>JBEGMZ010000248.1:0-3865 GCA_041182745.1 Acidobacteriota bacterium | reverse complement strand
ACGCTCCCAAGATCACCAAAGAGCGGCGGAAGCATCCCGACCAGTCCGATCATCGCCATCGTGTAGCCCCGTGTCCGGGTCACATACTCCGGCAACCAGAAAAGATAGAACTGGATCACTGGTCCCACCAGCAGTCGGCAGAGCATCAGGCCCCAGGTCTCAGGCAACCGGAGCAGTGCGCGGTATCCGGGCACCTCTCCTACCTCTTCTCCCTCCGAGCGAATGTATTCAAGCTCTTTCTCCGTCACCATGGGATGCTCGTCCGGAGAACGATAGTACTTCCGCCAGGCCAGTACCCAGAAGACGCCAAGGATGCTTGGCAGCAGAAACGCCGCCTGCCAGTTGATCCGCAACACGATCAGCGCCACCAGCGGCGGGGTGATCATGCCGCCAACCAGCGACGCGGCGTTCATGATACCGATGGCAAGGGCTCTCTCTCGAGGTGGAAACCACTGCCCAATGACCTTCACACCTCCCGGGTAGTTTCCACACTCGCCCGTTCCCATCCAGAAGCGCAGCACCGAGAACTGCAGCTTGGTTCGCGCCAGCGCGTGCAGACCATTGGCGACCGACCACCAGATGACCGCGAAGGAGAATCCAAATCGCGGTCCGCGCCGATCCATCAGCCAGCCCATTGGAAGCTCGCAGAGCATCATCCCCAGCACGAAGCCGGAGACAATATCACCATAATCGGCATTTGAAAGGTGGAAGCTGTCACGCAGAGTCGGCGCAACGTAGGAGAGTGTCAGCCGATCGACGAAGTTGATCACCGTCACCAGAAAGAGCAGTCCCAGAATGAGCCATCTCACCCGGTGTCGAAGCCAGCCTCCCCGACCGGATTGACCGGATCGGAACAGCCTGGAACCACCCTCCCCCGTCGGCCGCGTCTCTGTCGCTCTCTCCATTGGCCCGCCTCGCGTTTCCGGATTCATACGATCTTCCCGACAGTTCAGGTTGTAATGGCGTCACCCTTGCCCGCCATAAAGTCCTTATTCTTGTCGCCAACCCAGTAACGCGCGCCGGCAATGCACCAGATGAACTCGAGTGGGCTCTCCTGCGAAAAGACCGGGTGGTAGTTCATCATCGGAATCGTCACCATATCCCCCTCGTTGACGCTCGTCACGAAAGAGAGCTTCTCCGGTGACTCGTAGACCTCCATCGCTCCGTGCCCCTTGATGAAGATGTAGACCTCCTCCTGATCAGTGTGATTATGAGGCGGCCACGAACGCTGATAGGGTTGAAAGAAGGTGTAGCCGGCAATCAACCGATCTGCCCCTTCCGACACGTCGAACATCATAAAGACATCCTTGCCCTGCAGGTGGCGGATTCGATCCTCGCGGCGTGAATACTCGGCAAAGCTTGAGTGATGAACCGGATATACATTCTCCGCCGTTGCCGCACACTGGATGACGGTCGCAAAGTCCGGGGAGCTGTTTTTGATGACGAAGGAGGCCCCCCGCGGGATGTAGAGGGTGTCGTAGGGATCGAGCCGGTAGACTGAGCCTCCGACCTCAACACTGACGATCCCCTTCCACATAAACAGAAGCGCCTCAGCGGTGGCAAGCGTCGTCACATCCGTCTGGCTGCCCTCCGGCAGCTCGTACTCTCCACAGCCAAGCCAGTTGAGCCCGGCAGCCTCGGGTACAAAATGCTGTCGCCACGTGACCTTTGGCCCAAATGCCTTGAACAGACTCCCGGGCCTCACCGTGTCACTCTGATGAACCGGTGGCGCCACACTGGCCGGCGGCACCGCCAGCTCCGTCTTGCGACTGGACATATTCTCTCCTTATTACCGTTTAATAACGCTCCACAACACCCGCCCCGGGGCTTTCGGGTCTCCCCAAACAGCGCTCCCCAAAGCCCGGCCGGTGACAGCTCGACGTGCAACTCAGGTCTTCACCCTGCCGACGGCGATCCGCGACTGACAAAATTGACCCAAGTCTATTACGATATCGCCGGGGTGACAAATCCCCACCACGGTTTTATCACCGTTGCCGACACTATCTCTCTCCCGGCCGCCTATTCTCGCCGTTGAGTTGACCATCGGCGCCAGAACTCTCCGGTCGAGATCAGGGATCACCGGCTATTCCGGTACGCATATGACCGCGGTCAGCCTGTCATCGGCCCCGACGTTGTACTCCTCCAATTGACCGGCATGCCACCAGATCGTCTCTCGATAAGGCACTTCAAACAATTTCCGGTATCCATTATCAGTCAGAAAACTTTTAACCCTCGCCGGATCCACCGGGAGAATTGACCCCCCCAGCACGACAATTGGTCTTTTTTGCCTGATCATATTGCGGCGTTTTTGAACCTCTGCCTCCGACTCAAGCCCGGATGGCTCCCAGGTCACATAATAGGGCGTCAGATTCTCGAGGTTATCGACAAAGAGGCAGTACATAGCGTCATCCCCGATCACAAGCAGCTGGCTATCGGGCGAGCTTTTCAAGTAGGACCTGATCTGCGTCTCCAGGTTGTTGACCAGTTCAGCCATTCCCGGTGAAACGTTCATGCCGGCGAATACCGCCGGGCTGGCGAGCCTGACAGAGGGACGCGCCAGTTTTCTTCGGGCCTCGGTGACAATCAGAAATATGGTTGGAGCGACAATCAGTGCAATCATCGCATAGGTCAGGAAAATATTTCGTCTTGTCAGGCGATGAAGTAAGTATGGAAAAACAAGGCAGGCCGGGGCAAGCGACCAGAAATACTGAGCCCGCGAAAAGACCGGAAAATACTGCAGCAACGAAGCAAACGAGATGAGACCAAGTGCGACGAAGAGACGCTCCCGATTAGTATTATGGCCGGAATTTAATAGAAAAAGACAGATCTTCAGGCCGACACCAAGTGCCAGAATGAGAGTGAAAAACAGCATCACCCGGCGCGTATTGTCGTCCCTCAATGAAAAGTGGAGAGCATATTGCCGAAGCCAACCGGCCAGAAGCTCGAACAATCCTTTATCGGAGCTGACCATGCCGTCGATCAGCAGGGCTATCAGGATCAGAGCCGGCAATAACAGTATCAGCTTCGGTCCATACCTGATCTTTTCTGGAAAGTTCAGGCCTGACCTCAGATCATTACCTTTTTTCGTTCTGTGGCGAAGCCAGGAGAGGATTAGTAACCCAAGAACGAGCAGACACGACAAGGCAAGCAGTGATGCGATCGCACCGCGGGTCATCACTTTTTGAACATTCTTCTCCGTGATATAGGCACGTAAGGGAAACAGCCAGTTCTGTTCGACGAATGGTATGAAAGCCCCGGCAAGCGACATCGCCACGATCACCAGAAGGAGTATGGTCGCGAATGAACCAAGGAGAATGAAAGCCTGCCTTTTCAGATCTCGCCTCTCTTCGCTTTCAATGCAAAGCAGGCAGTAGATGGCACCAACTGCAAAAATCAACCCAACCCCCACAATCAATGGACGGGTCCAGAACGTCAGGGCAGTACAAATTCCAACCAGAATCGGCCAGAGTGCGCTCTTTCGCCTCGATATGGCCAGACAGATAAAATAGAGCGTCATGGATTGGAAGGCGAGGGCGACAACCGAGGACCAGGGCAGGAGCGACCATCTTTCATTGTAGAAGGGCACCAGGATCAGGAACAGGAGATACCCGGCGACAGCCGTCGCCTGCTGATCGATCATGATCCACGCTGCGACCAGAAAGAAGACAGCGACCGCATACATCAGTACGGTGAAAATTCGAAGTGAGACCAGTCCCGGGTAGACGTTCAGGCTCAGCGAATGCAGATAGGTCGCCAGCGGTCCGTATTGGCTGAAGGAGTCTCGGAAGAGGACCTGACCGCTGTAGACGTCAAAGGCCGGCTTCAACATAATGCCGTCGTGATGAAAATCGATACCCATCAACGC
>JBEGMZ010000247.1:0-9656 GCA_041182745.1 Acidobacteriota bacterium | reverse complement strand
CAGCGGCCGCCGAGACTGTCCGGACAATCCAGGGAATGCGCCGCAACGCCGTGGCCATCCGGGCCGACGTCACCAGCCCGACCGACGTGCAGCGGCTGATGGCAGAGACGATCGACAATTTCGGCCGGATCGATATCCTGGTCAACAACGTCGGCAGCGTAGTCCAACTGGCGAAGTTTGAGGACTGCCAGCCGGAGGTGTTCGACCGGATCATCGATCTCAATCTGCGGAGCGTCTTCCTCTGCGTCCAGGCAGTTCTGCCGTGGATGAAACTGCAGAACCAGGGTCGGATCATCAACCTTTCATCACTCGCCGCCACCCACGGCGGACGGGGAGGTTCTCTGCCCTACGCTGCCGCCAAAGCGGCGGTCAACACCTTGACCAAGGGGCTGGCAAGCGAGCTGGGCGCGCACCGAATCACCGTCAACGCCGTCTCGCCCGGGATTATTCTGACCCCTTTCCACGACCAGTTCTCACGGCCTGAAAGGCTGCAGGAGGTGATCAATGCAACGCCATTGCAGCGGGCGGGCACGCCCGAAGAGGTGGCCGAGCTGATCGCATTTCTCGCCTCGGAGGAGGCCGCCTTCATCACCGGCGAGGTGATCGGCATCGACGGTGGACGATGAGCGCAGATTGGCAGGTGGCCACCGCACCGGCAGGTCTGCAGTGTCGGCCGCGGATACCCCGCCCCGATCTCGCCGGCTACCCATCCGCCTTGAAATGCTCGACAATCCGCTCCGCCTGCCTCTGACCAACAAAGGGGCGCAGCTCCTCGATCGTCGCCTCTGCGACCCGTTTCAGACTGCCAAAGTTTCTCAGGAGTCGGTCCTTGAGCTTCTCTCCAACCCCGGGAATCGCTGTCAGTTCTGAGGCGAAGTCCCGCATCGCGCGCCGATGTCGATGGTACGCCACCGCATAGCGGTGCGTTTCGTCCCTGATCCGCTGCATAAGCCGCAGAACCGGCTCCGTCGGCGCAAGGACGATCGGCTCGTCCTCCCGTCCCCGAACCAGAAAATGGCTGATCTCCTCGTGCCGTCCGCGGGGTTTGACGATGCCGATCATCGGCAGGTCGCCCAGTCCAAGCTCGCGCAGCGCGGCGGCTGCCGCTGAGAGCTGCCCCTTCCCTCCGTCTATCAGAACGACATCGGGCAAGGTCTTCTCCTCCCGCAACAGGCGTGAGTAACGACGATGGACCGCCTCCCGCATCGAGGCGAAGTCGTCGGCCCCCTCGACCGTCCGGATGATGAACTTCCGGTAGTCAGACTTCTTCAATTCACCACCCTCACAGACCACCATCCCGGCAACATTCTCCGCACCCTGGATGTTCGAGATGTCGAACGACTCGATCCGCTGTGGAAGCGACGGCAGGCCGAAGGTCTCCTGCATCTCAACCAGCGCCTTTGACCAGTCAGGCTGAAGAACCCGGAATCGCTGGTCGAAGGCAAGGCTGGCATTCTTCCCCACCAGATCGACCAGATCCCTCTTCTTCCCCCGTTGCGGGTCGTGGATCGTCACGCGCTGTCCACGCATGGCGGTCAGAACGCTCTCCAGCAGCGGGAGATCCTCCCAGTCCGCGGGAACGTGAATCTCAAGCGGGATGTAGTTTCCGGTAGTGTAGTACTGCGAGATCACCTGGCCGAGAAACTCTCCCGGATTGAACCCCTCAACCGGCAGATCCTCCCAGAAGAATTCGCGGCGCCCGATGATCCGGCCCTCACGCATGGTGAAGAGCTGCAGGGCCAGCTGGTGACGCTCACGATAGTAGCCAAAGACGTCGAGATCGAGGTCGGAGGTCGCCATCATCTTCTGGTTCTCGCCAAGGGCCTGAATGGTGCGCAGAAGATCGCGGTACTTGGCCGCCTGCTCAAAGCGCATCTCCTCGGCCGCGGCGGCCATCCGCTGCTCCAGCGTCCGGGCAAGCTCGCGGTCCCGCCCCTCGAGCAGCATCCGCACATCTCCAACCGCCTCCCGGTACTGCTCGGGCGTGCAGAGATCCTTCTGACACGGGCCGGCGCATCGCTTGATCTGGTACTCCATGCAGGGACGCCCGGCCCGGCGATAGAGCTCAAAGACCTCGTCAGTGCAGGTTCGCAGCTGAAACTCGCGGTTGATCAGGCGGACCGTCCTCTCGGCCAGCGCCGCCGGCAGGAAGGGACCGTAGTAGGTTGCGCCATCCTTCTCAATTCGCCGTGTCTTGAAGACACGCGGCACCGTCTCCTGCAGGGTCAGCTTGAGATGGGGGTAGGCCTTGTCATCTTTGAGCCTGACGTTGTAGCGCGGCTTGTGCAGCTTGATCAGATTCGACTCAAGGATCAGCGCCTCAGCCTCGTTGTCGGTAACGATGAATTCAAGGTCGACAATCCGTGAGACCAGCTCCTGGGTCTTGGCATCCATGCTGCGGGAGGACTGAAAATACTGGCGTACCCGCTGGCGCAGGCTGCGGGCCTTGCCAATGTAGATGATCTCGCCCCGCGAGTTCTTGTGCAGGTAGACGCCCGGCTCGACCGGAAGGTGTCTCAGTCTCTCCTCAAGGGTCATAACGGAACGATTTTAACCTGCCCGGCCCACGACGGAAACCGAAAATTGGCCGCGCTGGCTTGAGATGGAGATATGGCATGGCATAATCGGAGGATGAACTTCTCTCTGAGCATTCCGGGTGATCGTGAATACGATGTCGTCGGGTTTGGGCTGAACGCCGTTGACCACCTGGTGACGATTCCGCGCTTTCCGTCGTTCAACACGAAGGTGCGGCTGACCAATCACCGGCAGATGTCGGGTGGACAGGTCTCGTCGGCCATGGTTGGAGCACGTCGGCTCGGTCTCAATGCCGCCTACATTGGCAAGGTCGGCTATGACAACGAGGGGCGGATGCTGATCGAATCGCTCCAGGATGAGGGCATCGACTGCACCGGGGTGATGATCGCCGTTGGGGCCAAGACCCAGGGAGCAGTGATCATCATCGAACAGTTCTCCGGCGAACGGACGATCCTCTGGTATCACGACGACCAGACCCGCATCGAGTCGACGGAACTGCGCGAAGAGTGGATCACCCGCGGCCGGATTCTGCACATCGACGGGTTCGACACGAAGGCGGCAATCCAGTCCGCCCAGTGGGCCCATGCCGCCGGGATGGTCGTGACGATCGATCTTGACACGGTCTACCCGGGTATCGACGAGCTTCTTCCGCACGTCGACTGCCTGATCACCTCGCAGGGGCTCGCCAATGAGCTGGCTGGGTCGATGGAGGAGAGATCGGCTCTGCAGACCCTCCATCAGCGCTACGGCTGTTACCTTGTTGCCATGACCCAGGGCTCACGCGGCGCCCTCGCCTTCGTCGAGGGGCAGTTCATTGCCTCCTCCGCCTTCCGCCCGCCGGTTCTTCGTGACACGACCGGCGCCGGTGACGCCTTCCGCGCCGGCTTCATCTATGGCCTCTGCCGGGGGCTCAGCATCGAGGAGACGATGCGTGCCGCCAATGCTGTCGCCGCGCTCCAGTGCCGTGAAATGGGGGCCCGCGACGGACTCCCCACCGAGAAAGAACTTTCCGAATTCCTCCGCCAGTCAAATGGCTGAAAAGTAAAGGAGATCGAAATTGTTACGAGCTGGTATCGTCGGTCTGCCCAATGTTGGCAAATCGACGCTCTTCAACGCACTGACGGCCGCGAAGGCCGAGGCTGCCAACTTTCCATTCTGCACCATCGACCCAAACATCGGCACGGTCGAAGTTCCCGATCCGCGTCTCCGGCAACTGGCCGAGCTGATTCGTCCACCGAGCGTCGTTCCGGCGGTGGTCGAGTTTGTCGACATTGCCGGTCTCGTCAAGGGAGCCTCCCAGGGTGAGGGCCTTGGCAACAAGTTCCTCGCCAACATTCGCGAAACCGATGCGATCGTTCACGTCATCCGCTGTTTTGAGGATCCGGACGTCGTCCACGTCGCGGGTGAGATCGACCCGGTTCGGGACCGCGAGACGATCAACCTCGAACTGGCGCTCGCCGACCTTGCCACGGTCGAGAAGAGTCTCGATCGTGCCCGCAAGGCGTCCAAGGGTGGCAACAAGGACGCGCTGGGCGAGGTGCAGACCCTCGAGCTGGTCGGGAAGATTCTCGGCGAAGGTCAGACGATCCACTCGGCGAGGCTCGATCCGGAGATCCTGAACCAGCTCAAATCCTATAGCCTGCTGACCGCCAAACCGGTCCTCTACGCTGCCAATGTCACCGAGGATGAGCTGGCGGGAGGTGAAGGCCGTCACGTCCGCGCACTCCGTGCTGCCGTCGAGGCCGGCGGTGAGCCAGCGGAGATCGTTCCCTTTTCAGCGAAGATCGAGTCGGAGCTGGCTGAGCTGGGACGCGAGGAACGGGTCGAATTTCTGGCCTCTCTCGGAATTGAGTCGGCCGGGCTCGACCGCCTGATTCGTGCCGCTTACCACCTGCTGGGCCTCCAGACCTACTTTACCGCCGGTGAGAAGGAGGTCCGCGCCTGGACCATTCACCACGGCGACACCGCTCCGAAGGCGGCCGGTGTGATTCACACCGATTTTGAACGTGGATTCATCCGGGCCGAGACGGTCTCGTGCGACGACTTTATCGCCCACCAGGGATGGAAGGGAGCCCGCGAGAAGGGGCTTGTCAGGTCGGAAGGTAAAGAGTATGTCGTGAGGGACGGGGATGTGATGCTCTTTCGGTTCAACGTATAGCTCAGGCAGGACGGGGGCTATCGCCGATAGCCCTCGTCCATTCCGCCATTACCATAACGTCACCCGTGACTTTGACCGCTGCCGGTCGTCACTGAGAATGGTGTTGTCGATCAGCCTGTTCTGACCAACATAGGCCGCCAGGGAGACCAGCACTCGGCGATGATCGTTCAGATCGTCGACTGGTTCCAGTTGCTCGAGATCGGTCACCGCAAGGTACTCCAGTTTCAGCCCCGACTCGCCATCGAGCTCCTTCCGCATCTGCCTGATGATCTTCTGGGCGTGGCGCTCTCCACCATCGTACAGCTCCTCGGCCAGACGCAGCGAGCGGGAGATGGCGAGGGCCGACTGGCGCTCGCCGGACGTGAGGGCACGGTTGCGCGACGAACAGGCGAGCCCGTCAGGCTCGCGTACCACCGGCACAACGACCACCTCCACCGGCAGATGAAGGTCGCGCACCAGCCGCTTTATCACAATCGTCTGCTGGGCATCGCGCTGCCCGAGAAAGGCAAACTTCGGCTTGATAACATTGAAGAGAATGGTCATCGCCGTCGTCACACCATCGAAATGATCGGGCGAACCAACCCCCTCGAGTCGGTCACTCAGACCGGTAACTCTGACCAGACTGGCAAAGCCGGACGGGAAGATGTCGTCAATGCTCGGAGCAAAAACATAGTCGACCCCGATTGGAGTCAGGAGATCGGCGTCACGGGCCAGGTCACGGGGATGATCGGTCAACTCCTGCCCGCTGGCGTCCGGAGGGGGGTTGACAAAGATCGAGACGACCACGACATCACACATGCGGCGTGCCTCCCGAACCCGGGTCAGATGCCCTTCGTGGAGCGCCCCCATGGTCTGAACGAACCCGATCGAGCGCCGCTCGGCGCACAACTTCTCCGCCACAAACTGCATCCGGGCCACTTTGGTGATTATTTCCATAAACTCCCTGCCATCAGGATCGACGCCGCGGCGACTGGCCATAGAGCGAGACCCCGGCGTGATCGGTCAGCCGATCAAGCAACTCTCCGGCCGTCGCGCCAAGAACCGGATGGGTCACACCGGGATCGATCTCCGCCAGCGGCATCAGAACGAAGCGCCGCTCGTGCATTCTTGGATGTGGTACTGTCAGATCGACGCCGTCACGGCTTCCATCAACCTGGTAATGATCGAACAATAACAGGTCAAGATCAATGGTCCGCGGCCCTCCGGGAACCTCCCGTCTCCGCCCGAGATCCAGCTCGGTCTCAAGGCAGAGACGCATCAGATCCCACGGATCGAGCTGCCCGGGCCGGCATCGGGCGACCATGTTGAGGAAGGACGGCTGCGCGGTGTAACCAACCGGATCCGTCTGGTAGATCGAGGAGAGCCGATCGATCACGAGCCCCCTTGCGGTCAGGCGGGCGAGGGCTGCCAGCAGGCTTCCCGCACGATCACCAAGGTTCGATCCCAGTCCAAGGTATACTGCTTCCGGCGCCATCACTATTGACCCGCTTGGTGGGATGGTGAGAATGGAGTATTCAGAAGTTCGGCGACCATTGAAGTTTTTGATCTCATACTGGTTTTATGGTTCTGCATTTATGAAAAAGAGTCAAGCAGGTTTTGAAAAAGAGTCCGGCCAGAGTATACCCTCGGAGCGAAGAGCGGCCGCGGCCGTGCTGACCTCACGGGGTGTGGCACGGCTGCGAAGCGGCCATCCGTGGATCTATCGTGGTGACCTTGAGCACCGCCCCGCCCGGGAGAGTGGGGCGGTGGTGAGAGTGGATGACCGGCGTGGGCGTTTTCTGGCCTGGGCCCACTACGGAGCAGAGTCAGAGATCACCCTCCGGATCCTCTCGCGTGTGGAGGAGGAGACGGTCGATCGCGAGTTCTGGCGGCGGCGGCTGGAGCAGGCGATCGACCTGCGTCGCCGGATCGTCTGTGACAGCGACAGCTGTCGACTCGTTCACGGTGATGGAGACTCGCTGCCAGGTCTGGTGGTCGACCGTTATGGCGAGGCGGTGGTGATCCAGACCCTGACCCGGGGAATGGATCAGCTGAAAGGCCTCTGGATCGAGCTGCTGATCGAGACGCTTCAACCGCGGCTGATCGTCGAACGAAACGATGTCCGCGTTCGGCAACTGGAGCGACTTCCGATGCTCACTTCGATCCTCTACGAACGCGATGGTGCCGCGCCGGAGAACCCTGCCCCGACCAGCCTGATCATCAATGAGAATGGGCTGCGCTTCACCGTCGACCTGCTGACCGGACAGAAGACCGGAGCCTTTCTCGACCAGCGTGAGAACCGCGCCGTCGCCCGCGCGCTCGCCCGTGGTCGCGGACTCGACTGCTTCAGCTTTCACGGATCTTTTGCCATCCACCTTGCCGCCGGCTGCCAGCAGGTCACCGCCCTCGACATCTCAGCGCCGGCGATCGAGCGGGCGCGCGAGAACGCCCGCCTCAATGACCTCACCAATATCGAGTTCATCGAGGCCAATGTCTTCGACCAGCTGCGTCAATACGATGATGCCGGCCGCCGCTTTGAGACCATCGTCCTCGATCCGCCAGCCTTTGCCAAGAATCGTGATGCGCTCGAGGGGGCGCTGCGCGGCTACAAGGAGATCAATCTTCGCGCCATGCGGCTACTTGCGCCCGGAGGGATCCTGATCACCTGTACCTGCTCCTATCACGTCAGCGAGCAGCTCTTCCAGCAGGTCCTCGAAGATGCGGCAAGGGACGCCGGTCGAACCCTCCAGATCATCGAGAAGCGCACCCAGGGGCGTGATCACCCGATGCTGCTCTCGCTGCCGGAGACCCTCTACCTGAAGTGCTTTGTCCTCCGCCTCACGGGATGAGGGATCGGCCCAATCGATAATTGTAATTACCGGGAGCGACGGTTAATATTGCGACGGCCCGAAACCCTGGCGATCCGGCGTGTAAGGCCGGACTTGAAATCGACTGACCAATGGCCTCATCCGGGCGGCAGGACGGGGTCACGAGAGGTTGCCGCTGACAGAAAGAAAGCTGAATGAAAGCTGACAGAAAGCTGACGGGAAATTGAGATGCGCGAGAAATACTACCCACAAGAGATCGAAGAGCGTGAGCAGGAGCGATGGGCAAGGGCCGGAGCGTTCCGGGCGACCCTCGACCCGGCAAGAGAGAAGTTCTACTGCCTTGAGATGCTGCCCTACCCCTCGGGGAGAATCCATATGGGCCACGTCCGCAACTACTCGATCGGTGACGCTCTCTCCTGTTTCAAGCGGATGAATGGCTTCAGTGTCATCCATCCGATGGGCTGGGACGCCTTCGGAATGCCAGCCGAGAACGCCGCCATCAAGAACAACTCCCGTCCTGATCAGTGGACCTTTGAGAATATCGCGGCGATGCGTTCCCAGCTCCAGCGTCTCGGTTTTGGTTACGACTGGGAACGCGAGGTGGCGACCTGCACGCCGGAGTACTACCGCTGGAACCAGTGGTTTCTGCTGCGGATGTGGGAGAAGGGTCTGCTCTATCGCAAGAACGCGCTGGTCAACTGGTGTGTCAAATGTAACACCTCACTGGCCAACGAGCAGGCGGAGGGCGGATTCTGCTGGCGCCACGAGGACACGCCGGTCGAGCAGCGCCAGCTCGAACAGTGGTTCATCCGGGTCACGGCCTATGCCGACGAGCTGGTCGATTCACTGGCCGAACTCGAGGCCGGATGGCCGGAACGGGTCCTCGCCATGCAGCGGAACTGGATCGGTCGCAGCCGTGGAGCCGAGGTCGACTTCGCGGTCGAGGGCGAGCCCGGGAGGAGTATCCGCATCTTCACCACCCGCGTCGACACGATCTTCGGAGCGAGCTCGATCATCCTCGCCCCGGATCATCCGCTGATCGAGGAGTGGATCACCGCCGGGAAGGTGAGCCGCGAGATTGTCGAGTTCAACGCGCAGCAGAAATCGCTCTCTCCCGAGGAGAGATTGGTCGAAGGGAAAGAGAAGGTTGGCCACTTCACCGGCCACTTCGCGATCAATCCCTTCAATGGCGAAAAGCTGCCGGTCTGGACGGCCAACTTCATCCTGACAGGTTATGGAACCGGAGCCATCATGGCTGTGCCGGCGCACGATGAACGGGACTTCGAGTTCTCGGTCAGGTACCAGCTGCCGATTCGGCGGGTGATCGTTCCGGAGGGAGCCGGGCTGCAACCGTCGGAGGTGACCGAGCCCTTCACCCCGAAGGATGACAAGTGCCGGCTGGTCGACTCCGGACAGTGGACCGGTCTGAGCGTGCCGGAGGCGCAGGCGGCGATGACGGCCTGGGTAGCGGAGCGAGGGCTCGGCACGGCCAAGGTAAACTTCCGGATTCGCGACTGGGGAGTCTCACGGCAGCGGGCCTGGGGTACGCCCATCCCCTTCATCCACTGTCAGCAGTGCGGGATCGTGCCGGTTCCGGAGGAGAACCTGCCAGTCATCCTGCCTCCCGATCTCAACTACCAGACACAGGGCGCCCCCCTCGCCGAGCACGAAGCCTTCGTCAACGTCGATTGTCCAACCTGCGGCGCTCCAGCCCGGCGCGATACCGACACTATGGACACCTTTGTCGACTCTTCCTGGTACTATTTCCGCTACTGTGATCCCGCCAACTCCAGCCTCCCCTTCGATCCGGAGGTGGCCGCATACTGGACTCCGGTCGATCAGTACATCGGAGGCATCGAGCACGCCGTTCTCCATCTTATCTATACTCGTGTCTGGACGAAGATCATGCGCGACCTCGGGCTGCTCAAGTTTGGCGAACCGGTGACGCGACTGCTGACCCAGGGAATGGTCTGCCTCGCCAGCTACCGCTGCCCGGAGCACGACTGGATCTTCCCGGACGAGGTCGTCGCGGGACGCTGCCGATCCTGCCAGCAGGAGGTCACCGTCGGCCGTATCGAAAAGATGTCGAAGTCGAAGAAGAACACGGTCGATCCGGATGAGATGATCAGAATCTACGGGGCGGACACGGTAAGGCT
>JBEGMZ010000246.1:0-4963 GCA_041182745.1 Acidobacteriota bacterium | reverse complement strand
TGGGGAGCCGGCCTCTCCAATGCCGTCTCCTACTGGGGGACGGCCGACATCGTGGCCCAGCGTGAGCGGCTTCACGGAGGAGCGCCGTGGGAGGCCGCGAAGCTCTATGAGACCATGTCGCCCCTCACCCACCTCGGAAGAGCGCGAACTCCATCGCTGATCTTTCACGGCGAGAAGGATGCCCGCGTGCCGCTCGGCCAGTCTCAGGAGAGCTATCGTCGCTTGCGTCGATCTGGCCTCAATGTTCAAATGATAATTTACCCGGAGCAGGGGCACGCCATTGAAGTGCCGAGCTATCAGATCGACAAGATCCGGCGTGAGTATGAGTGGATCGTCAAGTATCTGCAGGACTGATCGATCGCCGGAAGTGGGGAGAGACAGAGACGAAATGGCAACCAAAGTTTCACAACCCTCGGGTGAGACCCTTCAGGAATCGGAAGGCCCGCGCCGGATTCTGCTGGTCGGCAACCCGAATGTTGGAAAGTCGGTGATCTTCGGCTACCTGACCGGAAGGTACGTTACGGTATCGAACTATCCCGGGACGACCGTCGAGGTCTCGAAGGGGACGATGCGGCTTGGTGGAAAGACCTTTGAGGTGATCGACACTCCGGGGGTCAATTCGCTGGTTCCGCAGTCGGACGATGAGCGGGTGACGCGCGATATGCTGCTCTCCTCCCAGCCCGACCTGCTGATCCAGGTAGCGGATGCGAAGAATCTCCGCCGGACGCTGCTGATCACGGCGCAGCTGGTCGAGTTCGGTATTCCGATGGTGCTGGTTCTCAACCTGATGGATGAGGCCCGTAACCGGAACATCGAGATTGATGCCGCCGGTCTCGGCGCACTCTTTGGGATTCCGGTCATCTCGACAGTGGCAACCGATGGCGAGGGTTTGCCGCAGCTGAGTCGGGCCATCGGGCAGGCGATTGGGCAGGCGAGGCGGCCGATCGATCCGCTTGGTGAGTCGCGGGAGCGGACTCTGGCGGGTGATCCGGTCGGTTCCCGGCTTCAGGCTGGGGAGAGTGGACTGCCTCGGCAACTGACACTGGAGTGGTTGCAGACGCGGGAGCCCGGCCTTCGCGAGCCGATCCTCGACCGTCTCAAGCTCGCCGATGAGGTGCGGACCGAGATTGACGGCGCGCTGCGCTCATCGCTGCGCGCCATCTCCCACCGGTTGGAGGAGCAGCGCAACAGCTTTCTTGATGAGGTGTCGACCCGCTACAAGAAGGTTCTGCCAAGCCTCGCCGGCGAGGCCGGCGAGAGCCGGTCACTCGGCGTTGCCTATGCCCTGCTGGTCGGGGGGATGGCCATCTTTCTCTACACCGAGCTGGCGAGCCTGCTCAATCAGTTTATTGGACCCTACCTCGGGCAGACTCTGCCCACTCCCTATTCGATCGTCAACGGCTGGTTCGAGGCAACGCTGATACCGTGGTCCAGCCAATTTCTGGCAGGACGGGGGCTCAGCGCACTGGCGACGATCCTCTTTGGGACGCTCAATCCGGAGAGTGGCCTCCACGAGAGCGGCTTTCTCTATCCGGCGATCACCCAGCTGGCGGTGCTGATCGTCCCGGTGATGGTGCCACTCGCGTTTGTGCTCTACCGCTCACGCCGCTTTGCTGAGAAACTTGGCCGCTGGTCGCGTGAGTGGCAGACCGGCGCTCCCTTCCTGATCGTTGTCCTGCTGCTGATGTACGAGTTTGTCGGAGTGGTCGGAGCCGGGACGCTGGTCGATGCCTTCGAGACGACCCTCTTTAACCAATACCTCACCCCGTGGCTGCAGGGAGCGATTCCAGCCGGATTCGTCTACGATTTTCTGGTCGGGCAGTATGGGCTTGTCTCGGTTGGTCTGACCTACGCGCTGGCGATCGTTCTGCCGATCGTCTTCACCTTCTTCATCGCCTTCGGACTGCTCGAGGATAGCGGCTACCTGCCACGGCTGGCGATCCTCTCCGATCGGCTCTTCCGGGTCATGGGGCTCAACGGCAAGGCGGTTCTGCCAATGGTCCTCGGACTTGGCTGTGACACGATGGCGACGATGACGACGCGCATCCTTGCGACAAAGAAGGAGCGGATTATCGCGACGCTGCTGCTGGTTCTCGGCGTGCCGTGCTCGGCCCAGCTTGGGGTGATCCTTGGCATTACTTCATCGATCAGTGTCGGCGCGGTGATGACCGTCTTTGGCGTCGTCGTCTCGCAGATGTTCCTTGTCGGATATCTCTCATCAAAGATCATCCCGGGCCGGCGCGGTGACTTCATCTTTGAGATTCCGCCAATCCGCGTCCCGATCTTCCGGAATGTCTGGACCAAGACGCGGCTGCGGGTCAAGTGGTACTTGAAGGAGGCCCTGCCGCTCTTCGTGCTTGGAACGCTGATCCTCTTTGTCCTCGACCGCTTCCGTATTCCGACGCCGTGGGGCAGCCTGAGCGGACTGGCGGCGATGGAGCGGACGCTCGCTCCGGTCGTCACCGGCATCCTCCAGCTTCCGGCGGAGACGGCCCGCGTGCTGATTCTCGGCTTTCTGCGGCGTGATTATGGTGCGGCCGGCCTCTTCGACCTCGTCCGCACCGGCCAGATGGACGTCGTTCAGATCGTCACCTCGCTGATCGTGCTAACTCTCTTCATCCCGTGTGTCGCCAACTTCTTTATGATGATTCGTGAGCACGGGACAAGGAAGGCGCTGCTCATGCTGGCGTTTATCACTCCGTTCGCGATCGGGGTTGGCGGGGTCGTAGCCTGGCTGCTCCGGGCTCTCAGGATAACTTTTTAGACACAGGCAGGGTTGAAGTGCACCACCGAATTGCTGACGAAATTGTTGAGGTACTTGAGGCGGTCTGGACGATCGAGGAGGAGGGGACAGCCTCCGAGGAGGGAGTCGCCAGCCGCGCCATGACCGATGTCACCCCCGAGCTGCTCGCTGAGTGTGAGCGTGCCGGTTTTATCATCCGTCCGGGAGGTGGCACCGTCAGCCTGACCCCGTTGGGCCGCCAGACGGCTGAAGAGGTCATTCGCCGCCATCGACTCGCCGAACGGCTGGTGGTTGATGTTCTCGGTATGGCGATCGAAGAGAGTGAGGCCGACGCCTGCGAGTTTGAGCACCTGCTCGCTCCGAACGTCACCGAGGCGATCTGTACCCTCCTCGGCCATCCACGCTTCTGCCCCCACCAGCACCCGATCCCGGAAGGAGCGTGCTGTCGACGCGCCGGGAATCAGGTCACCGCCGTCGTCACCTCGATCGACCGGCTCGGGATCGGTGAACAGGCGAAGGTTGCTTATCTCAGCGCCCGCAACCACCGCCGAATGCAGATGCTCTCATCCCTCGGGATCCTGCCCGGCATCCCGGTTCGCGTCTACCAGCGCTACCCGTCCTTTGTCATCCAGTGCGAAGAGACCCAGATCGCCCTCGAGGAGGAGATCGCGCGTGACATCTACGTCTGGCGCGAGTAGCCTGCCTCGTCATTTCCGTATCAACCCAATACCAACCCAATACCAACCCAATCTAGGGGCGCTTCGTGAAGCGCCCTGTATCTGCCCAATAATATTTTTAGAAAAATCGAGCTGAAATGGCTCGAAAATACGCTTTTATAAGGTTGAGAACCATTTTATTGTTTTCCCATCAAGGAAGTCGTATCAGATGGCCAGAATCTATATCTCATCGACCTACCAGGATCTCAAAGATCACCGCGAGGAGGTCTATCGCGCTCTGCGGCAGCTCAGTCACGATGTTATCGCGATGGAGGACTATGTCGCGACCGACACACGCCCGCTCGACAAGTGTCTGGCGGATGTCGCCAGGTGCGAGATCTACGTTGGCATCTTTGCATGGCGGTACGGGTTCACTCCGCCCGGGCAGAGCAAGGCGATCACCGAACTGGAGTATCGCGAAGCGAAGAGACAGGGCCTGAAATGTCTGATCTTTCTGCTCGACGATGACAACTGGCCACGGAAGCTGAGCGACCGGGATGTGACGAGCATCGAGAATCTCCGTGCTGAGCTGATGATCGATAACACGATCAGCCCCTTTTCGAGCCCGGATGAGCTGGCGCGGCTGGTCACAACTGCCGTAACCAGGGAGATTCTTAGTCATCAGCCACCACCGGTGCCAGCAACCACTGCTGCGCCGGCCCTGCCCGGTGAGTCGGTCTATCTGATGTGTGACCGCCAGCTGCAGAAAGACGATTTTCAGCTGCTCTATGGTCGCACATCGGCGGCTAAACTGCTCGCCTTTGCAATACCCGGGCGGAGGTGCGATATGCCGGAGAGCCTCGTCGAGCGGTTCTTTGTTGAAACTCAGTCGCGGACAAAAGGGGCAGCGGAGGGGGCTGGACTTCTCCACGATATCGGATGGCCGGCGCCAGGTCGTAAGACGAGAGCTGAGCGACAGCAGCTCCTGCTCCTCAACCTCAGGGAGCGCGCCGAGGTTGAATCGGAGAACGACATACCGGATGAGAAGGACATCGCGAGCCATTTTTCGACCAGCCTCGTGAAGGTTCATTTTCTGCGTCACCGGATCGACCTTGGCCGCTGGCAGGAGGATGGCGAGGGGGAGCTCATGAGCTGGTACCTCGACTTCTGGCAGAAGGTGGCAGCGCAGCTCGATAAAGTGCGGGTGGTCCTCTTCTTTAATCTGATCATTCCCGAGGCCGGGCGATGGTCGTTCTTCGGTGGTTCAAAGAGATCCGGTCAGATTCCGGCGGAGGCGCAGGCGCTCTTTGGTAAGGAGCGAGAGAAGTTCCTCCTCCGGCTGCTCGATCCGCTTCCTCCGTGCATTAAAACTGAGGATCTGGAGGAGTGGATGCAGGAGCACCGGCTGGTGCCGGAGCACGATCGAAAACAGAAGTCACAGGAGCTGATGGATGAGGCCGGTTCGTGCCCGCCGATGGAGGTCATCCAGGGCCGGCTGATGAGTTTTTGCGACAGACTAAATCGCGGCAGGCAGGGGGTAACCGTATGACAGACAGAACCAATT
>JBEGMZ010000245.1:0-3260 GCA_041182745.1 Acidobacteriota bacterium | reverse complement strand
GTGATGCCCGCCTCTGGCAGCCTTCGGAGCCGGTTGTCGAGCCGGCGGCAGCGGAGGTTCGGCGGACGGTCGATGATCTTGCCGCAACCCTGGGTGATTTCAGGCTTCGCCAGGGATTCGGGCGGGCGATCGCTGCTCCCCAGATCGGGGTTCAGCAACGCATCATCTTAGTCAATATGAACGACGGCTCGTTTGGCCCGGCCCCGCTGATTAATCCGCGGATTACGCGGGCGAGCGACGAACTAATGGAGCTCTGGGATGACTGTTTCTCCTTCCCAAATCTCCTCGTTCGGGTGCGCCGTCACGTCTCAATTGAGGTCGAGTATGATGATCTTCACGGTACACGGCGCTCAGTCGACGCCCGTGAAGACCTTGCCGAGCTGTTGCAGCACGAGATCGACCACCTTGATGGCATTCTCGCGACTGACCGGGTCGTCGATTCCCGTGGCTTCACCTTCCGTTATCCACCCACCGCTTCTCAGATGGTTTAACTGATGACAGACAGAAAACAGCACCAAATCGCAGACGGAAGAAGAGATATGTCAGGGATCAGAGTACGATTCGCCCCATCGCCGACCGGGTATCTTCACGTCGGAGGAGCCCGCACCGCCCTCTTCAACTGGCTCTTTGCCCGTCGTCACGGGGGGGCATTCATTTTGCGGATCGAGGATACCGACCTCCAGCGTTCAAGCGCGGAGATGGTTGACGGCATTCTCCAGGGCATGGAATGGCTTGGGCTCGACTATGACGAGGGGCCATATTTCCAATCAGACTTCGTCGCGCAGCACCGCGCCGCAGCGCACCAGCTCCTTGAGACCGGGCACGCCTACCGTGACTTCACGCCGAAGGAGGAGCGGACGGATGCCTCGATCAAGCAGCAGATTGCTGAGTCCGCCCGTCAGACCGGGGTTCGGCCACCCTACTGGCCGTTCCGTGAGCTCTCACGCGCCGAGTCGGAGGCGAGGGCGGCAACTGGTGAGCCGTTCGTGATCCGCTTCAAGGTGCCCGAGGAGGGGAGGGTCACTTTTGTCGACAGTGTCTTCGGTCAGCAGGAGCGTGAGTGCCGTGAGCTGGAAGACCTTGTTCTGCTGCGGAGTGACGGGCATCCTCTTTACAATCTGAGCGTGGTTGTTGATGACATCGCGATGGGGATCACTCACGTTATCCGGGGCCAGGATCACCTGATGAACACTCACAAACAGGTTCTGATCTACGAGGCCCTTGGCAAACCGGTTCCGCAGTTTGCCCATCTTCCGCTGATCCTTGCGCCAAGTCGGGAGAAGCTCTCCAAACGGCGGCACGGTGAGATTGTCAGCGTGACGGCCTACCGTGATCGCGGCTTCATACCCGCCGCCTTCCTCAACTTTCTGGCCCTCCTCGGCTGGGCGCCCGATGGAACCGAGTTCAAGGATCGTGAGATCTTTTCGCGTCAGGAGCTGATCGAGCTCTTCTCGCTCGACCGGATCCATAAATCGAACGCGATCTTCAACTTCAACGAGGGTGATCTCCGCAACTGGACCGATCAGAAGGCGCTCTGGATGAACGGGGAGTACATCAAGTCGCTGCCACTCGAGGAGCTGCTGCCCCTGGTCAGGATCGAGTTGGAGAAGGCCGGCATCTGGCAGCCCGATTTTGCCGAGGCTCGTCGGTCGGAGCTGCAGCGAACGGTCGGGATTCTCCGTGATCGATACCGCTCGCTGACCGACTTTGCCACTCTCGGCCGCCCCTACCTCGTCGACGGCCTCGATTTTAACTGGGAGGAGGCGGCGGTCGCCAAAAATCTGCGAAAGGATCCGATCCTGAAGGAACTGCTCCCTGAACTGGCTCTGCGTTACGCTGCGCTCGACCGGTTCGACCCTGAGACGACGGAGGCCACACTCCGCTCGTTTGCCGAGGAGAAGGGGATCAAGGCCGGGCTCCTGATCAACGCGGCCCGAACCGCCCTTACGGGGCAGGCGGTCGGGCCCGGCATGTTTGATGTCTTTGTTGCGATTGGACAGACGCGAACCGTTGAGCGACTCCGTTACGCGGCCCAGCTTGTCTGAAGGTCGAACCGTATCTCATCCCGGTCGATCCCGGTGCGCCCCCCGCGGGGTGATCCGGGATCGGCCCTTGGCTGATCTCCCGCCTTCCGTTATCACGAGCGATCTCTCTCCGGCTTCCAGGTCCGGGGAGAACGAGCGATAAAATATATTTTCAAATACCTGCCCTTTTTTCCCATAAAAAACGCATTACTTAGATGAGGTGTAAATAACGTCTGGAAAGTCCAGCGTAAAGCGGCGTCAGGCGCCGTCAAGACACCTACGAGGGGCCTCCGACGGCAACCCGGTGAATTTTTGTGGGTTTGCGTCCCAGCTTTAGCAGCCGGATGGACCGGCTGAACCAGGGAAGTTGGGTGTCTGATCAGGGAGACTTTGTCAGATCCCCGCCTACCGTGGTCCCCTCAGCCAAGAGCCGATGAATAGTCGGTCAGAGGGAACCGGCTGGAGCCTTTACATGGCTCCAGCCGGCTATGCAGCCTTCACACATTTCTGCCTGCTGAGACGTGATCTTTAGTGGTCGTGATCAGTCCGTCTGGATCAGATGACGACCTCGCCGCTGGGGAGTTTGACCCGGCTCTCGATCTGCAGGGCAGCCTGTGGCTCGGCGCGACCAAAGAGCGTGTCCGGTCCTCCGAACTCGGTCATCAAATCCTTCAGAAATTGATCCTGGATCCGGCGGAGCTGGTCGACTCGCCGCCCTTCGGCCATATCATAGACGGCAAAGAGGAGCGGGCCGTGGTCGCGCGTGTAGAGGATGCCAGCAAGTGCGGCAACGCCGGCATCGGTAGAGTAGAGGGTACCGGTCTTCGCGACGACGCTGCCAACAAACTCATTCTCCGCGAATCTGGCGCGGAGCGTGCCGGCGTCACGACCGGCAACCGGCATGACGGATGATGGCGGAAGCTGGTGCCGGTCAAGCCAGCCCATCATTGCCCTCAGCAGACGAACTGTATGCCGCGGAGTGAGCCGATTGATGTCAAGTCCTGAGGCGTGGGAGATGAAGACCGACTGCCGTGGCATGCCGATCTCGTCGATCAGAAACCGTTCGACCCCTGCCGGACCACCGACGTGGAGTGCGAGCATCTCGGCCATCGAGTTTACGCTGAAGGCGTTGAGGTACTGAACTATCCTGATCAGTGAGTCCGATTCGACCGCCGCGACCTGCTGGCCCCGTTGCTGGTAGGCGGTTGGCTCGACCTGCCGGGGCGGTTGTTTGAA
>JBEGMZ010000244.1:0-2778 GCA_041182745.1 Acidobacteriota bacterium | reverse complement strand
TTCTACTCCCTGAACGAACTCCGCGATGGCTCCTTCCGTCGTCTTGCCGTCACACTCAGAAGACCTGGCATCTCACTGCGGGCCCGACGGGGCTACTTTGCGCCCAAAAATTGAATCAGCTGCGCTCCCTGCCGCCTATCGTATGTTTTCCAAGGCAATCGGTTGGCTCTGCCAGCGGTCTTCGCGGCCGCGTGGCTTCGGGTGCGAAGCGAACGGGCTATGGTTGGCCTCACGCGAAGGCGCGAAGCCGCGAAGGATGGTCTGCTGGTACGGTCTTTCTTCTTCGCGTCTTCGCGGCTTCGCGTGCGATCACTCTGGGGAGAGCGAAGGGGCTATGGTTGGCCTCACGCGAAGACGCGAAGCCGCGAAGGATGGCCTGCTGATGCAATCATTCTTCTTCGCGCCTTCGCGTGCGATCATTAATTGGAAAGCCCTCTCGATAATGCGATTGCCCTGACTATTTTTCTGAACACTCGCTCTGCGACGTGTATTTCTGGAAAGTCGTTACAAAATAATATATTATCACCGACGTTCTTCATTCATCCTGACGGCAAATCCGATCATTTTGTTCAGACCGCCTGAGTCAAATCGACCGAGGCTGGAGGACTGGAGAGATGGTTGGGGACAGCTGACATAACAGATCATAAATTTGGAAGCTCTGGGGTGTCTTGACCAAGATCAGAGCGAGGGGTGTCCATGCAGTCCGATATCATAACAATCAGATCGATCTTTCTGATTCTGCTTCTGATGGCCGGTTATTGGATTGATCCGATGCCGGAGGTGGGAGCGAATCAGTTGACAGGACTTCTGTCACAGCTTGGGATTCCCGTCAGTAGCCGGGTTGTATCAGGAGCGTTGGCGGTTCTGCTGGGAACGGGGGTGATCTTCTTTGAGGTCAGGATTCGGCGTGCTTCACTCAAGACGCTGATCGGGGCGGCGGTGGGTTCGATTCTGGGCATTGTGGGAGCGGCGTTGATTGGGACAGTTCTGACGCCGCAGCCCTGGGATCAGCCAGTCAAGTCGTTCACGGTGGTCTGTCTTGTCATGTTCATGGCCTACGTTGGTCTGCTGGTCGGGGCGGCGAAGGGTGAGTATATCGACCTTTCAGCTCTTGGGGGTATTCTGAGCGAGAAGGGCGCGAGGCAGGGTTACCAGATACTCGACACCAGTGTCATCATCGATGGGCGGGTGGCAGACATTGCCGAAGCCGGCTTCATGGGCGGGATCATTCTGATTCCACAGTTTGTGCTGCGCGAGCTGCAGCAGATTGCCGACTCCTCGGACTCCGCCAAACGAAACCGAGGGCGACGCGGACTCGATATCCTGCAGCGGATCCAGAAGAACAGCAATCTCGATGTCCAGATCTACGAGGCCGACTTTCCGCAGGTGAAAGAGGTCGATCTGAAGCTGATTGAGCTTGGCAAGCAGCTCAACGCCCCGATTGTCACCAACGATTTCAATCTGAACAAGGTGGCCCATCTGCGGGGGGTCGAGGTGTTGAATATCAACGAGCTGGCCAACGCTCTCAAGCCGGTGGTTCTGCCAGGTGAGATCATGCGGGTCTTCATTTTGAAGGAGGGCAAGGAGTACAACCAGGGGGTTGCCTACCTTGATGATGGGACGATGGTGGTGGTCGACAACGCGCGGCGCCAGATCGGCAAGAATGTCGATCTGGTGGTGACGAGTGTCCTCCAGACAACCGCCGGGAAGATGATCTTTGGTCGGGTGGAGGATGCCCGGGGCGAGCAGAAGGAACGACTGGGACGGTCGGCCCAGCCGATGGCTCCCACGGCCGTACCCGAGATGCCATCTGGCATCGATTGAGCAGGTCGGCTGACCGATCTTCAGCCAGTCAACCGTCAGTGAGGAGATGGAGAGAAGCGACGGCCAGATCCGCAGGGCAGTCGCATTTTCCTGCCAGCGATCTGCGCCGCGGCGTGGCTTAGGGTATGATCTGACGGGAGGGAACGGGTTACTGTTTCCTCACACGAAGCCACGAAGGACGGTCTCCCGCTTCAACCTGTCTTCGCGCCGATGGTACGATCCATAATGCGATTGCCTTCGCCTGATCCGTTCTCTTTCTTCTCCTTTTTTCATATACTCAGCAGGTGAGCGAACACGTGACAAAAAGTCTTGCCATCATACCGGCGGCCGGGAGTGGGTCGCGGTTTGGAGGTGAGAGGCCCAAACAGTTTCTGGTGCTGGCGGGAGAGCCGATACTGCTCCACACCCTGCGCCGCTTTGATGGCTGTCCTGATATTGACGGGATGGTGGTCGCGTTGCCGGAAGGGGAGATCGAGAGTTTCGCGGCGATCCTCGCGCGGGCTGGTCTGCGAAAGCCGGTTCGCCTGGTGGCGGGAGGGCGTGAGCGAAGCGATTCGATTCGGAACGCCCTGTTGGTGGCGCGTGAGTTTGGACCGGAGGTGGTGGCGGTCCACGACGCAGTTCGGCCATTTGTGACGAGTGCCCAGATCTCGGCGGTCATTGAGCGGGCGCGGGTGGTTGGTGCGGCGATTCTCGCCCTGCCGGCGACCGATACCATAAAGGAGGTCGAGGATGGTCTGATCAGGCAGACACTTGACCGGCGCCGGATCTACCGGGCGCAGACACCGCAAGCCTTCCGCTTCGATCTGCTCTGGCGTGCCAACGAACTGGCCCGTCAGGCCGGGGTTGCCGCCGCGGCGGCGACCGATGACTCGCTCCTGGTCGAACGGCTTGGCGAGCCAGTAGCGGTCGTTGCCGGCTCCCCAAATAAAATTAAAATTAACACCCCCGAGG
>JBEGMZ010000243.1:0-6953 GCA_041182745.1 Acidobacteriota bacterium | reverse complement strand
CCGGCGCCGACGAGCAGGTCACGTATATTGATGCTGTAGAAGCTAAGGCCGGCGCGGGTCGATTCGTGGATCGCGTTTCGGACTACCGGGCCCATCCCAGGCGGCAGAAAGAGGCCATCAGAGAAGTAGAGCGCCATCTTGCGACCAGGCAGTCCACGGTGGGCGCGGGCAAAGGGGATGAGCGAAAAGATATGGTGCGGGCTCTTCACCTCGGACGCCATGCGCGCCGCCCCTTCGAGCGTCTCCAGCGAGACCCGGGCAAGCCTGCCCTCGCTTCCCGCCTCCTCCTTCGCCTCCCCTTGCAGGCGTGAGGCGATCTCGCGCGAACGTTCGGCATGGTTCTTCTCGACCGTCGAGGTTGCGACCTCGATCGCCCGGCGTAGAAGCACCTTGTTGCGGGTGAAGTTCTCGATCAGGTAGAGCTCGCGCCCGATCGTCATGACCCGCACCTCCATGGTGGCGCTGATCGAGTTGTCGATGAACTGGAAGGCGGCGTCACGGACGGCCTGGACACGTTGAACCGGCAGATGGTCGAAGAGCATCGTCACCAGGTGGTGGGCCGGCTGTCCCTCAAATCGGACTCCCGGTCCACTTTCAACCTTACCCTCTGACTCCCGGCCGGCCTCCTCCCGCGGCGAAGCCTGAGCGCCGGTCGTCTGATCGGAAACTGGCTCAAAGGCCGTCAACTGCTGACGCGTCCCATCCTCATCGACCTCAAAGTCGGCGGCCGTCAGCCCACGCCACGGCCGACCCTTGCGATCTGTCACCACCACGTCGAGCCGAACCTCGTTTGTCCTGATGTTGATCGGCTGCTGTCCGCCACTCTGCCGGGGGCCACTCTCGACCTTGCCGGCTGAACCGGGTTTGATGACCGTCCGCGCAGTGTGGCCGATTCTCCCCTCCGTCGACCGGTTCGCGGCGCAGAGCGTGATCGAAAAGATCAGGGAGAGGCTCAGGGCCAGCGCCCTCCGGTTTCGTCTGTTCATCATTTTTCTTTTCTCAAATCTCCCTCGACTGTGGCGGTCAGCGAAGATGATCCGGTCTCAACCTTTCGCCTTCAGTTTTTTGATCAGGCCGCGAATCTTCTCTGCGTCCTGGGCGTTTGGCACCAGTTTCAGGAAGAGTTCAAGTTCCGTCGCGGCCTCGGCTTTCCGGCCGCTTTCGCTGTAGTACTGCGCCAGGTACATATGGACGTCCGGAGGAACGTTATCTCCACCAACTTCAACCGCCTTCTTCAGGTGGGGCTCGGCGTCGCCGTGCCGCTTGAGTCGCCAGTAGGCCAGCCCGAGATAGAAATGTTCGAAAGCGAGATTTGATGATTCAGGGGCCAGCAAGAGGGCCGTGCGGAGAGACTGTATCGCCTCTTCCGTCTGCCCGGTGTGGAACTGGGCTACCCCCAGCCCGTAAAGTGACGATGCTCCGCTCCGGTTGACTCCGACCGCCAGCGTCAGCAGTTGCCGTGCCTCCTCGTACTGCTCCAATCGAACATACTCGATGCCCAGACGTTCGAGCGCGTCGTAATATTTCGGAAAAATTGTCAGCGCCTCCTTCAGTGAGGCTACTCCGGCATCTCGGTCGCGGCCCCCCTCAAGCGCTTTGACCGCTCTCTGATACGCCTTACGCGCTGCTTCCGGTATCTCCTGAACAAAGGTCGTGCGGACACCATTGGTGGCGACGGCGCTCCGCTTTTCGACCAGCTCTTTCAGCATAAAGTCGACCTGTTCATAGTGGGAAGCTCCACTGTTCCGGATTGCCTGCATGACAATCCGCACCGCCTGTCCGGCATACTTCCCGTCAGAGTGGACCTTGATGATGAAGACGCCCTGCGAGAGGTTGCGAAAGCTGTAGCGGCCGGCCGGGTCGGTATAGGTGTAGGCGACCATCATCTCCAGTTCATTCTGCAGCTCGACCCGGATCCGATTGATTGGTTCGCGTCCGGTACCAAGGATGACTCCGTTGATTGCGTTCCGCCCCTGGGCCAGTGCCAGTCTCTCCGGCCCCATCGTCAGCACCACCGTGATGGCGATCAGAATCATCACAATCAGGTCGTGCCGTCTTCTCCCTGTTGTCATTGAAGTTCCTCCAACTTACAGTCTGGGCTTCGTCAACTGCCGGGTGGACGAAGGCCGATGGTGACAGACCCCAAACGATGGTGATCCGTTCCTCGATATTGAACTGGTGCGTCAGCAATTGCTCTGATCGATAATCCAGTGCCGATGATGACCGCGCCACTTCCCGGTGTGGTCATTGTCGCTCAAACACCAGCCTGGTTGAACCCGATTTTGTCAGGGCAATCGCATTTTCCTGCCAGCCATCTTCGCCGCCGCGTGGCTTCGGGTACGATCTCTCTGACGAGACCGAACGGACTACTCTTTGCCTCACACGAAGCCACGAAGCATGAAGGACGGTCTCCCGCTTCAATTTTTCTTCGTGCCCACGGTGCGATCAATAATTCAATTCGAAGGCCCTCTCGATCCATCATGCGATCGCCCGGCCGATTTTATTCGGTCGGCGCTGATTTTACCCGGCCCGCATTGTTGTTTTAGTCGCTTCGTTGTATTTTGACCCAGTCAATTCGTAGTCCGATATCTTTCTTGCAAACGGAGAAGCACCATGATTAATCGTCGGGATTTTGTCGCTCGATCGGCCGGCACTGTCGCATCGGCATCGACCCTGAGTGGTCTGAATGGCGGATTTTCGATCATCACTGGCAGTCCGAATGATACGATTCGGGTCGCGGTCGTTGGGGTTCGGGGGCAGGGAAATGCCCACATCCGCGAGTATCTCAAAATGCCAAACGTTGAGATCGCCGCGCTCTGCGATATCGATCCCACTGAACTCAACCGCCGGCTGGGTGAGATCGAGAAGGCTTCCGGCAAGCGGCCTGCCGCCTACTCCGATCTGCGGAAAGTTCTTGAGGACAAGACGATCGATGCGATCTCGGTCGCCACACCCAACCACTGGCACAGCCTGATGGGCATCTGGGCCTGCCAGGCTGGCAAGGATGTCTACCTCGAGAAGCCCTGTTCACACAGCTACTGGGAAGGCCGGAAGCTGGTCGAGGCGGCACGAAAATATAACAAGATTGTTCAGCACGGTACCAACAGCCGCGGCTCGGTTGCACTGCGCGAAGCGATGCAGAAGCTGAATGAGGGTGTCATTGGCGACGTCTACATGGCCCGTGGCCTCTGCTTCAAGTGGCGCGACACGATTGGAAAGAAGCCGGACGGACCGGCACCCGATGGAGTCGACTACGATCTCTGGCTCGGCCCGGCGCCAAAGCGTCCATTCAATCCAAATCGCTTCCACTACAACTGGCACTGGAACTGGGACTACGGTAACGGCGACATCGGCAACCAGGGGATCCACGAGATGGACATTGCCCGCTGGGGCCTTGGCGTCACCCTCCCGACCCGTGTCATGTCGATGGGCGGCCACTATATGTTTGATGATGACCAGCAGACCCCGAACACCCAGGTTGCGACCCTTGAGTACGATCGCAAGGGGAAGAAGGTCATGCTTGTCTTTGAGGTCCGTCACTGGATGAGCAACAATGAGGGTGGGATCGGTCAGCGCCGGGACGAGAAGGGGCTCGTTCTCGATAGCAACTGCATTGGCAACATATTTTATGGC
Organism: Acidobacteriota bacterium; assembly: GCA_041182745.1. GTDB lineage: Bacteria > Acidobacteriota > Blastocatellia > RBC074 > RBC074 > CAIOZW01. The sequence goes on along the minus strand of JBEGMZ010000243.1, from coordinate 3,320 downwards.
TCGGAAGGCTATATGGCGATCGACGGCTACACCTCCTACAAGACCTTTCTGGGCCGGAAGCAGGAGCCAGGGCCGAGTCGGCGTGAGGGTGGCAGCACCTGGGTCAACTTTATCGAGGCGCTGCGTACCCGCAAGCGTGACCACCTTGTCGCCGAGATCGAAGAGGGCCATTTCTCGTCGGCTGCGATGCATCTCGCCAACATCTCCTATCTGACCGGCCGTTCGTTGCAGTTCGATCCGGCGAAGGATCAGATTGTTGGTGACACCGAGGCCAATGCGATGCTTCGCCGCAACTATCGGGCGCCATTCGTCGTGCCCGATAAGGTCTAGTTCCGCGTCCGGCCTATCGGCCCTCAACTATTTCAACGTGAGAGGCCGCTTGCGGCCTCTCACCCCCTTCACCTGACAGTTCGATTGAAAGATCGATTGGAGTGAGCCAATGTCTTTGACGAAAAAAATAGCCCTCTATCTCCAGTCGATCTTCTATGTTGCCGCCGGCGTCAATCACTTTATCAACCCGGACTTCTACCGGCGAATTATGCCACCCTATCTGCCGTATCCGACCGAGCTGCACCTGCTGGCCGGAGCGATCGAGTTTGTGCTCGGCATTGCGCTGCTCATTCCCCGCCTCCGGCGCGCTGCTGCCTGGGGACTGGTTCTCCTGCTTCTGGCCGTCTACCCGGCCAATCTCCACGTTGCCATCAACCGACATCTCTTCCCCGAGATTCCAGTCATCTTCCACTGGATACGCCTGCCGCTCCAGTTTCTCTTCATCGCCTGGGCCTGGTGGTACACCCGCCGGGAGTCTCTCCCGATCAGAACCTGACAGTTGCTGCGTTCCATTAAAATAGTAGTTTTAATCCGGCTGGAAACGGTGCATAATGGCGATATGGTCGAGGGGATGTCACCCTTGCGATCTTTTCCCATATTCACAACAGCTTGAGTGGTCGGGTATGCTCTCTTCTTCGCCTGTGAAACATATTCTTCCGGTGATGCTCTCCCTGACGGCAGTGGTGGCGTCAGCCCAGGGGCGCCTCTTTGCGATCCAGCTCGAAGCCTTCGCCAACCAGGAGGTCGCGGCGAGGAGAGTCGAGGATTTGCAGCGAGCCGGTATCGAAGCCTACCTTGTGCGGAGTGAGCTGCCCGGAAAAGGGGTTCTCTATCGGGTACGGGTTGGACGGTTCTCGACGCCGGTGGCGGCGCGTCGCCTGGGCGAGGATCTGCGAAGCCGTCAGCTGACGATCGATTTCTTTGTCACGGCCTGGGAGGCTCCACTCACCGAGGAGGGCTCGATACCAAGGCGTCCCGCGCCGATGCGCAACGCAGCTGCGACCACCAAGGCTGAGCCGAAGCCGGTCGTAGCGGCTGCGCCGACGCCGGCGGAGCCGCCGGCACCGCTCACCCGCGTTGACGCGAGGAGGGCCGAAGTTGCCGTCTCCGCCAGTCCCCCTCCGGCTCCGCCAGCGAGCGCTGGGAACCTCCAGCCGACGGCCGACGCGCCTGCAAAACGCCCTGAACCGAGGAGGTTTGTCCGCTTCTCCGACCAGTCGATCGGCTATGCCTTCGATCGTCCCCAGACCTGGGAGGGTGGACTTCTCGCCTCCGGAGAAGCGGTAGATCAGAAGATCAATGCCGGCGCCCTCTTCCGATCATCACCTGACCGGGCCTTCCTCAATGTGATCTGGAATCAGCTGGATCAGGCCAACAGCCCTGACCATGACAACAATCTGATCGTTGAACTGATTCTCCGTAGCATGGCGTCCGGCGAGGGAACCAGACTCATGAAGGAGGTCTCGCGCCGGGTTGTCACCGAGAATGGCCAGGTCAAGACCTTTCTCGATCTCGTGGCAAGATTCGAACTCCCCGGCAGCAGCAGCAGCCTCGACTTCTCCGGCAAGGGCGTTATCGTTCGCAATGCGCGGGGAGTTCTGCTGGTCGTCACTTTCTTCTCCAACGCCGGGCCGGCCGATGTGCCAGCGATCGCCGACCGCATCCTCGCCTCGGTCACCCTCCCCTGAAGCGAGGCCCGTCCCCTCTCAACCCGCAGATGCCGACTCCTGGCCGGAGAGAGTGCCGATCAGGCGTCCCCGGCCTGAAGGAACTTCCGAGTTGTCGCGAGAAAGATCTCCAGTTGGTCGTGGTGCAGCCAGTGGCCGGCTGATGGAACCCCGACCACCTGATAGTTCTGCAGCGAGCCGGTTCTCCCATCCGCCTCCGGATTGCCGGCCCAGCTCTCCTCACCCCAGAGGAGCAGGATTGGGCAGGTGATCTGGCTGAAGATCTGCTCGGCGTCCTCGCGGTTATACCCGACCGGCGAGAAGGCCCGCACGAAGTTGTCGAACTTCCAGACCAGTGAACCGTCCGAGTTCCAGTTGGTCCCGTGGAGCGTCAGGTTTCGTGCCACTTCGTCACTGAGATGCGGATTGGCATCCTTCATCCGGTTGACCGCCGCCTCAAGGCTGCTGTAACTCCGTGGTTCACGCTTCTCGATCTCCCGGACCTTGCTGATCCAGCGCCGCATCCGACTCGAGGCCTTGTCGTGCAGTGCCAGGCCCGGCGGCGGCCCAAGCCCCTCGATGGCGACGATCTTTGCCACGCGCTCCGGAAAGATTCCCCCATAGGTGAGGACGATTGCTCCACCGAGGCTGTGGCCGATCAGGCAGACCTTCTCCTCGCCAATGACATCGACCAGCGCCGAGAGGTCGAGAATGTGCTCGGCCAGCGTATAGCTCGCTCCCTGCGCATGCTGGCTGTTGCCGTGTCCACGGAGGTCGACTGCATAGACGTGGTAGTCGCGGCTCAGATCCCTTGCCACCCAGTCCCAGTTTCGGGCATGGTCCAGCCCACCGTGCACCAGCACCATGGCGGGCTTGCCGTCACTCCCCCAGTCCCAGAACTGCAGCTTCAGCCGGTGCGAATAGAAGAAATGCGAGATCGGTTCCATCACTCTCCTGTCTCCAATAATCGGTCTGATCCTATTTAATGACCCAGTTTAATAAAGAAGAACCCGTCTGATGCTAACCAGTTCCTCTGCGCGCCGCAAGCCGGGATCCATCGAAACCTGCCACGATAACTGTCCATTTTTTTGGATGGGTATGCGAGATTTTGGAGCCTGTGACGTCCGATTGCTTCCGCGTCAGTCTCGGGCGCCGGAATAAGATCACTCAGTGGAACGGTTTGCACGCGTAGCCCGTTTCAGCTGCGCACTCGCGGATGGTGGAATAAAAATTGCTTAATCTGAGTGCAGATAACAAATTAAAGCATTATTCAGCATCTTCCCGGAGTGGTTCCGGCTGGACCGGTTTCGAGCGGGCTCATTC
>JBEGMZ010000242.1:0-2770 GCA_041182745.1 Acidobacteriota bacterium | reverse complement strand
CCAGCTTGATGCCGGCAACTTTCGGCGGATGATAGAGCGGGTTGTCACAGCCTACCCGAACATCCGCATCGTTGCCACGACCCTTCGACACGCGATGACGGCGACACGGAATGATTGGGGGGCGGTTCTGTACGATCATGGCCGGTTCTATCACGCACCTGTCCGGGAGAACCTCGAAATTTATGACCGAGTTGGTGGCGGTGACTCTTTTGCCTCCGGTCTGATCTATGGCTATCTGACCGGCCAGGGGCCACAGCGGGCGGTCGAGTATGGGGCCGCGCATGGGGCGCTGGCTATGACCACTCCGGGCGACACCTCGATGGTGACGCTGGCCGAGGTGGAACGAGTGATGAAGGGTGGCGGCGCGAGGGTGGAACGATGAGCCGCGCACTGCTCTGCTCTGTCCTGGGTGCTCTGATTGTTTGGGAGCTGTTCACGCCTGCCCTGGCGTCAGCCCAGACGGTCGAGGATCGGATTACGATTGAAGAGCTGAAGCAGAAGATGGAACGACGGGAGAAGATACTGATCCTCGACGCCCGAGCGGGAAACGCCCTTCTCGGAAGCCGGGTTCGGATCAGAGGAGCCCGCCATTTCACAAGTCGGGACCTCGAAAAAGGGGCTGAGACGCTGCCGCGTGACCGGGAGATCATCACCTACTGCACCTGACCGGACGAGGCAACCAGCGCCAGTCTGGCGCTCGATTTAAGACAACTGGGGTTCAGGAAGGTGCGGGCACTAATCGGTGGTTTTGAAGCCTGGGAGCGGGCCGGATATCCGGTCGAGTTAAGATCCGGTCAGGTCAGGAGGTAAGGTCGGCAGTCGTTGGTAAGACGCCCACCTGGCGCAAAACTCCAACCCGGCAGCCCGGCGGCCGGCGAGGGATGAGGGTGCCGCCCAACCGCCGGGTTAGCCGTGACCGCGGTAGATCTCTGGTCACAAATTTCTGAGGGCTACTCCTCAGCGTCGAGAAGCCCCTTCTCAAAGAGGTCCTGGCAATTGATGCAGTAACGCACCCAGGGCAGGGCCTCCAGCCGCTTCTGACCTATCTCGACGTTGCAATTGAGGCAGATTCCGTACTCTTCATCCTCGATTCGCTCCAGCGCCTCTTCAATCTGGGCCAGAATCAGGCGGTCATTGGTCGACTGACTGAAGAGAAGTTCCTTGGTGTATGAGTTTGAGGCTTTGTCGGCTGGATCCTGGGTCGCCTCGGTGTCGGCTTCCCGGCCGTAGTCCTCATTGCGCTCAACAACGCCGAGCAGCGCGTTTCTCTCAACGATCAGCCGATCCTGATAGGCTTTCATCTTTTTCTTGTCCATCAACTCTCCCTTCTTCCTGGTAATTGGTCTTCAGTTCTTCCACTACCAACCGACCGGCTCAATCCTTGTGGTAGGGATGTCCAGCCAGTATGGCGAAGGCGCGATAGATCTGTTCGGTCAGTACAACTCTCGCCAGTTCGTGAGTCAGGGTAAATCTCGAAAGAGAGAGGAGCAGATTAGCGCGCCCTCTCAGCGATGCATCGATGCCGGCATATCCGCCAACGACGAAGGCGAGCCGTTTTGTTCCACTCAGTTGCTGGCGATCGATAAAGCCGGCCAGCTCACCCGACGTCATTGCCACCCCTTTTTCGTCAAGAACCACCACCACGTCGTCCTTTTCAACCGCCGCCAGCAGTCGGGCCCCCTCACGCCGGATGGTCTGATCGGCATCATCGCCTCCGGTTTCACGGATCTCGCTCAGCTCAACGGAGGTGAAGCGACGAATCCGCTCCATAAAGTCTTCGGTCAGACCGGCACACCGACGATCTTTTGTCTTCCCGATCCAGACAAAATGAAGTCGCATATTGTACTACACGACTCGTTCAGCGTCTCGCCAAAGTCGTTCGAGATCGTAAAACTCCCGGGCGCTGCCGGTAAAGATGTGGACAATGAAGGAACCGTAATCGATGAGAATCCACTCGGCAGTCGCATAGCCCTCGGTGTGGAGAGGGCGCAGGTTGACCTGCTTCAGGCCCGTCGTGATCTCATCGGCAATCGCCTGGTTCTGACGGGTTGAGCCGCCCGAGCAGATGACAAAGTAGTCGGTGAACTCGGTGATCGCTGAAAGGCGAAGAACCCGTATTTCAACGGCCTTCTTCTCCTCGGCACACGCAACCGCCAGTTGCACCTGGTTGAGAATCTCTTGATCAACCTCTGACACGGGGTTTGTCACGCCGCCTGCCTCGGGATGAAGAGACTTTTGTTGAATAGTATTGTCGCTCATAGCTGATTTTGGTAAAGCCTGTATTTGGAGATGTAGTCGGCGACCCGGGGCGGGACAACGCCAGCCAGTGACCGACCTTCCGCCGCCGCGCGGCGAACGTCGGTTGCCGCGATGTCGACCGTTACGTAATCGGTCAGAAAGATGCGCTGCTGGTTGGTCATCTCCGTTGCCGGTCTCAGCCCCCCCCGCAGGTCGACCACTCGCAGCTGAATCTCAGCCGGCAGATGGGAGATCATCTCCTCCCTTGTCGTCCCTCTTCCGGCCGGATAGCCTGGGCGGGTGGCGACGATCACATCATACTCGGTCAGGATTCTTCTGAATTCGCGCCACATTGTCACGTCACGAAATGAGTCTGAGCCCATCACAAAGAAGATCCGACTTTCCGGGGTCTCCTGCCGTATTCGGCCGAGAGTCTCAATCGTATAAGGACGATCCGGCGATTCGAGTTCAATCGGCAGAACGCTCACCCGGGGCAGATCGGCGGTTGCCAGCGCCAGCATCGCCATTCGAT
>JBEGMZ010000241.1:0-2722 GCA_041182745.1 Acidobacteriota bacterium | reverse complement strand
AAGGTGAACAACGGTGGTCAGTTCAACTGGACCACCCACATCAGCCAGAACATCAGCTGGCTGAGCGGCAAGCACGAGTTCAAGGCTGGCTGGGACATTCGGCGGCTTCGAACGATCTCCGTCGACGCGGCTGGGACCAATGGTCTCTTCCAGTTTGAGCGTGCTCAGACCGCGCTGCCGACCGCTACCGGTACCACCGGCCATTCGTTTGCCAGCTTCCTGCTGGGTGCACCGAATCAGGTTGCGTTCACCACGCTGCCGATTCCCGATCCGCAGATTCGTTATGGCTACCACGCGGCCTACTTCCAGGACAACTGGCGGATGACCTCGAACCTGACGCTCAACATTGGCATGCGCTATGAGGTTCCGATCGGATTCCACATGGCCAACTTCCAGTTCTCAGCGATGGACCCGACCCTGGCCAATCCGGCGGCGGGTGGTCGCCCGGGGGCGATGGTCTTTGCCGGAGCTGGTCCGGGACGCACGGGTGACAAGAGGTTCTACCCGACCGATTTCTCGAACTTCGGACCGCGCTTCGGTTTCGCTTACAAGGCGACCTCGAAGACGGTGGTACGCGGCGGGTTCGGTATCTACTACCAGACACTCGGCAACGGCGGTTGCGGATGCACCCTCGGCTTCTCCGGCAATCCGGGGACGATTCTCGCTGATGGTGTCGCCCCGGCCGTGCTTTGGGATGGCGGGGTGCCGATTCCGCAGGGAGCCAAGCCGCCCTTCATCGATCCAGGCCTTGGAGTTCTCTCGGCCCCAACGCTCGACCTGCTCGGACCCGACTTCGGTAAGGCTCCGCGCATCTATAACTGGAGTCTCAACGTCCAGCATGAGATCAAGGGCTTCCTGATCGATATCGCCTATGTTGGCAACCGGGGCCGAGGCTTGTCCTCCACCCTGATGGCCAATCAGGTCGATCCGAAGTATCTCTCGCTCGGACAGCTCCTCCGGCGTCGCATTGACGATCCGGCAGTGGTGGCGGCTGGTTTCACCAAGCCCTATGCGGCTTTCCCGAACTCCCAGACGCTGGCGCAGGCCTTGCGGCCATTCCCGCAGTACTTCAACGTCTTCGACCGGAACTCCGGCGATGGCCAGTCCTGGTACGATTCGCTCCAGGTCAAGGGCGAGCGGCGCTTTGGACCCTGGCAGATGATGGCCTCTTACACCTGGTCGAAGTCGCTCGGAAGGCTGCACTTCAGGCAGATCTTCAGTCAGACCCAGACCCAGGCTCAGAACAACTACGATCTGAGCGATGCCAAGTCGCTGCTGGCGTTCGATCAGCCGCACATGGCCAATATCCTGAACTCGTTCGACCTGCCGTTTGGTCGCGGCCGCAAGTTCTTTGGGTCGTCCAATCGTGCGGTTGATGCGTTCATCGGCGGATGGTCGCTCGGCGTTATCAATCGTTACGCCTCCGGCGGTCCGATCGACATCGCGGTGCCGAATACGCTCAACGTGGGTACGCTGTTCACCCTCTACAAGAAGGCTAATCTGAATAGCTCAGTACCGATTCGCACCGGAATCGACCGGACGACACTTGATCCAAACAACCCCTCTGTTCGCTGGTTCGGTTGCCGGCCGGAAGCTGTTACCGGCCGACCGGGAGCCTTCCAGTGCGGAGCCAACTCGACTCCCTTCAGCATTCCTGGCGAGTTCGAGTTCGGAACGGTGTCGCAGTTCATGGGTCAGTTCCGGCAGCCGCCGGTATTCTCGGAGAACATCTCGATCGTCAAGCGATTCAACATCGCCGGGGATGGTCGGGTTCGGTTCGTCTATCGACTCGACGTCTTCAACCTGTTCAACCGGACGAACTTCGGTGTCAACGGAGCGATTGGCAACGCTGACTTCGGAAAGGCGACCGGTCCGCAGCAGGGCGCCCGTATCATCACAATGGGTGGACGGCTCGAGTTCTAGCTGATACTGCCACCGGGCAGTGGCGCCATTCTCATCTCTCGGGATGGTAATGGCGCCAGACTTCACAGAAAAGGCAGGAGGGCAAGGATAGCTTGCTCTCCTGCCTTTCGATTTTTGTCATCTCAGACTTGTCTGTTTCACTTCAGCCGGTTACCAAAAAAGGGAAAAGAGCATAGACTGTGACCCATGGAGACCAATGGACTGGAGATGAACGAGTACTGGTCGATCCCGGTGGATGAACTGCTCAGGCAGCTGGAGAGTGGAGCCGGCGGGTTGAGCGGGGTGGAGGCTTCGCGCCGTCTGGAGGCATACGGCCTGAATCGGCCGCGCGAAACAGAGCGCAGTCGGGGCCTGATGATCTTCCTCGCCCAGTTTCGGAGTCCGCTGGTACTGATCCTGCTCTTTGCGGCACTGATCTCGATTGTGACTGGTGGGGTGATCGACACGCTGATTCTGGTAGGGATCATCCTGGCCAGTGCATTGCTCAGTTTTCTGCAGGAGTACCACGCCGGCAACGCCGTGGAGCGATTGCGCCAGCGGGTGCGGCTGATGGTGCGGGTCAGGCGCGAGGGGCAAACGGTCGAGGTTGCGGCGGAGGAGGTGGTGCCGGGAGACATAGTGCTGCTTTCGGCCGGAAGCCTTATTCCAGCGGACGGTGTGCTGCTGCGGGCAACCGACTTCTTTGTCAACGAAGCGGTACTGACCGGCGAGACCTTTCCAGTCGAAAAGAGGCCGGGGGTGGTGGAGGCCGCGTCTCGGCTGGCGGAGCGGAGCAATCAGGTCCTGATGGGGACAAACG
>JBEGMZ010000240.1:0-3827 GCA_041182745.1 Acidobacteriota bacterium | reverse complement strand
GGGCGCTCTTTTGTCATTGCCACGTTCAATCTCAACCGCGACATCGAAGCGGCGGCCCAGGATGTCCGCGATCGGGTTCAGTCGGTCCTTCGGCAGCTGCCGCCCGGCACGGATCCGCCCGTCGTGCAGAAGGCGGACAGTGATTCAGAACCGGTAATGACCATTGCCATCTCGGGCGAGCGTTCAATCCGTGAGTTGACCGAGTTGTCTGACAAGACGGTCAAGGTCGGGATCGAGCGTTCGGTTGGGGTCGGCGAGGTACGCATCAATGGCGGACTTCTCCGGGCAATCAATGTCTGGGTCGATGCCGATCGGCTGGCGGCCTACCGGATTCCCATCACCCAGGTCCGCAATGCACTGGTCCGGCAGAACGCTGATGTTCCCGGCGGCAACGTCGATTCCGGAGCGCGGGAGCTGGTTCTGCGCACGATGGGGCGGGTCGTCAATCCGCGCGACTTCGATGAGATGGTGATCGCCAATGTCGGGGGCGCCCCGATCAAGGTGCGCGACATCGGCTATTCGGAGGATGGGACGAAGGAGATGCGCACCCTCTCGCGTCTCAATGGCCAGCCGGCGGTGACGCTGGAGATCATTCGCCAGTCGGGAGCGAACACCGTCGCGGTGATCGATGATGTCAAGAAGAACCTCGACAAGATCCGCCGTCAGCTTCCCCCTGACGTCCGGATGGAGGTGATTGTCGACCAGTCACTCTACATCAAGAACGCCCTCAGCGAGATCAACGTGCACCTCGTCCTCGGCAGTATTCTCGCCTGCCTGGTGGTCTTCATTTTCATGCGTTCGTGGCGCTCGACGATCATTGCCGGGGTGGCGATTCCGGCTTCCGTCATCTCGACTTTTGGGATGATGCGGGCGCTCGATTTCACCCTCAATAGCGTGACCATGCTCGCCCTTGTGCTCATGGTCGGAGTGGTGATCGATGACGCCATCGTTGTTCTCGAGAACATCTTCCGCTTCATCGAAGAGAAGAAGATGGAGCCGATGCAGGCCGCCAAAGAGGCGACACAGGAGATCGGCCTCGCGGTCATGGCGACGACCTTTTCGCTGGTCGTCATCTTTCTGCCGGTCTCGTTCATGTCGTCGATCTCCGGCCGTTTCCTCTACCAGTTTGGCATCACTGCCGCGGTGGCGATCATGGTCAGCCTGCTTGTCTCCTTTACTCTCACCCCGATGATGAGCGCGCGCATGCTCGCCGGTGACGCGGAGAAGGCCCGCGATGAGCATAGTGCGTCCTCACGTGGCGGTTTCTATGGACTGCTCGATCGTTCATACACGGCGATGCTCCATTTCGTGCTCCGCTACCGAGTGGCGGTCATGCTCCTCGCCATTGGGGTTATGCTCTCCTCGGTCTATATCTATGGCAAAGTGAAGCAGGACTTCATCCCCAGCAACGTCGACGAGGGCCAGTTCAGCATCTATCTTAACGGCCCGGAGGGCACCAGTCTCAGCGCGATGGACGAGGCGCTGCGCTCCGTGGAGACCGACCTCAAGGATCTGCCGGAGATCCGGCTGATTCTTGGCTCGGCCGGTAGCTTCTTCTCCGGTTCAGTCAACAGCGCCAACGTCTTTATCAAGCTACCTCCCCACGAGGAGCGGACGATTAACATTACCAAGTTCTGGAATGGCCTCAAGCGGGGCGAGCCGCTGGCGGTCTTCCGGGGCAACTACAGCGCGCGTGACGTCCAGCAGAAGATCCGTCAGAAATTGCGCAAGTATACCCACCTCCGACCCAATGTCCGGAACCCGCAGACGATCAATCTCGGCAGCGGCAGCGGGTTCTCCGATATCGACTTTGCGCTGCGCGGGCCGGATCTCTTTGAGCTGGTCAAGTATGCGGAGCAGTTGCGTCTGAAAGCTCCCCAGATTGGACTGGTCGACGCCGACGTGACGCTGAAGCTCGACAAGCCGGAGTTGCGGGTCGATATCGACCGGGCCCGTGCTGCCGATCTCGGCGTCGATTCGACCGATATTGCGACCGCGTTGCGGCTGATGGTTGGCGGGGATGAACGGGTCTCCCGCTTTCGTGACGAGCAGATGAACGAAGACTACGACGTGCAGATACGTCTCCAGCGTGATGACCGGACCGATTCGGCGAAGATTGCCCGCCTCTTTGTTCCCTCGACGAAGGTTGGACTCGTGCAGGTCGATAATGTCGTTCAACTCAGACAGTCGAATGCCTCTTCGCGCATCGACCGGCTTGACCGGCAGCGCCAGGTCTCGCTCCGGGCGGGAGTCGCTCCCGGTTTCGCCCTCGCCGACCGTGTCGAAACGCTCCGGTCCGAGGTGACGAAACTGAACATGCCCGCCGGCTACAGCAGCGCCGTCTCGGGCCGGGCCCGCGAGTTGGAGCGCACCTTTGGCGAGTTTATTCTTGCCTTCCTTCTCTCGATTGCTTTCATGTATATGATTCTCGCCTCGCAGTTCGAGAGCGTAATCCACCCGGTGACAATCCTGCTCAGTCTGCCGCTCGCGGTTCCTTTTGCGCTGCTCTCCCTCTGGATCATGGATGAGACGCTCAACCTCTACTCGGCCCTCGGCGTGCTGGTCCTTTTCGGGGTAGTCAAGAAGAACTCGATTCTGCAGATCGATCACATGAATGGACTGCGGGCCAAAGGCATGGAGCGTTACCAGGCGATCATCCAGGCCAACCGGGATCGGTTGCGTCCGATCCTGATGACCACCCTGGCCCTCGTTGCCGGAATGCTCCCGCTGGCTCTCGGCACGGGCCCCGGCGCCGAAGAGCGCCACTCGATCGCTATCGTCGTCATCGGCGGACAGACTCTCTCGCTGCTTCTCACCCTGCTGGTGACCCCAGTCGCCTACCTCATCTTTGATGATCTGGCGATCTGGTTATCGGGACGGCGCGTGGTTCCGGGCGATGAGCCGATCCACCCGGTCAAGGCTGGTGATTGAGCATCTGCGGATCCGGCTCGTCCAGGCTAACGCGATCCTCTGTCGTGTCGCTACCGGCAGAGGATCGTCCATTTTGGCTACCCGACTGTTTCGCCAGGCGATGATTGGCTGAATGGGCGACCCTTTCACCCTTGCCAATTGGGGAAAATTGGTTTACAAGTCATCAGTCTTTCACACAAACATCCAAAAACTGATAATTCGGAGGAGAACTTATGTCCTTGTCCCCTGATCACAGCAGCGGCAGCAGCCGTCGCAATTTTATGAAGGAGTGCGGGATGGCAATCGTGGCGGGAAGCCTGGGTGGTTATCTGTCAGATTCGGTCGAGGGAGCAACCCGCCCGGCGCAGCCCCTCATTCTCGGCGCGGCCAATCACCGTTACGAGTGGGTTCGCGGGTGGGGCAAACTGCCGCCGGGGATGAATTTTGGAAGCACGCACGGGGCGGTCCAGCTCGATAGCCAGGGACGAGTCTATTTTAATACCGATACCGAGAATGCGATCATCGTCTTTGATGCTGATGGAAACTTCGTCAAGGCGATGGGGAAAGAGTGGAAGGGCGGCACCCACGGCATGATCATCCGCCGCGAGGGAAGGCAGGAGTTTATCTACCTCACCAACCTCGCGCGAAGCGAGTTTGCCAAGCTGACCCTCGATGGGGAAGTGGTCTGGGTTAAGGGGTATCCCGACAAATCGGGTGTCTACACGAAGAAAGAGGAGTTCAAGCCGACCGGGATCTCGTTTGCGCCCAATGGCTCCTTCTATGTCACTGACGGCTATGGCAAGCAGCACGTCCACCAGTACGATGCCAAGGGAGAGTATGTCCGTTCCTGGGGTGGGAAGGGGACGGAGAATGGCAAGTTCAACACCCCGCACGCGATACTTGTCGATACCCGTGGC